>JACNJL010000045.1 GCA_014382585.1 Limisphaerales bacterium
CCAAATCGATGTCGTCTCCAAAGCTTTCCTCGGCCTCACCGTTTCGTGCGCACGCTGTCACCATCATAAGTTCGATGCCATCAGCCAAAAAGATTACCACGCGTTTTACAGCATCATGACCAGCACGCGGCCGGCGACGATTAATGTCGATTCCCCCGCACGGCAGCAATTAAACGTTCCGGCAATGAAAAAAATGAAAACCGAGATTCGCGCCGCGCTGGCCGAGCAATGGTTGGCAGAGGCGGATCGGTTCGCCGGGCGTTTACTGAAGCCCGATGGCCCGATGAAAGACGCCCTCAGCAAGGCCGGAGGGAACGCTAACCCGCTCCACGCCTGGCACCGCTTGCAGGCAACGGAGGGCGAAGAGTTTCGGGCCCAGTGGACGCAACTGGAGGTGGACATGAAAGCTAGCTTCGAACGTTGGCAAGCGCAGCGCGCGCGACCGTATGCGCAGCATTGGGATTTCCACCGCGGCGCGGCAATGGCGTGGGTGCAGGCGGGCAACGGGATGGGGCACGACCAACCCGCCGGTAGTCTTGCGGGACAGTTTCGCGTGCTGCCCAAGGGCGACCGCCTAATCGGCGACATTTTGCCCACGGGTATTTACACGCATCTATTGTCGGATAAACACACTGGCTGGCTCGGCTCGCCGCGGTTTCGCATCGGGCCGAACGAAACGCTGTGGGTGCGCGTGCGCGGCAGCGGCGGCGTGATGGCGCGGTACGTCGTCCAAAACTACACGCGCAACGGCACGGTGTATCCTGCCACGCGGCTCAATGACGGCAAGTGGCGTTGGCAAAAATGGAGCCTGAAATATTGGGAAGGCGACGACGCGCATCTTGAAATTTCCACCGCCGGCGAACAAGCCGTGCTCACCGCGGGCAACGCCAATTCGTGGTTCGGTGTCACCGGTGCGCTCGTGCAAAAGCCCGGCCAACCCGCGCCGGGCGATGAATCTGTGGAGACCATTTTGCCACTTTTCACCGGTAATGCGCCGGCTGATCGCGAGGCGTTGGCCGCCAAATATGCCGCCACGCTGCGCGATTGTATCGAGTCGTTTCGCCGCGACAAGATGAGTGATTTTAAGGCGAATTTTCTCAATCATTTTGTGCACGCCAATTTGCTTTCCAACACCGCCGCTGCCGCGCCCGCCGCCGCTCAGCTCGCGGCCGCCTATCGCAAGCTCGAGGCCGCCGTGCCCGTGCCGCAGCGCGCGCCGGGCGTGGTGGAGGGCGACGCGCGGGATATGCCGCTCTTTGTGCGCGGCAGCCACAAGCAACCGGGCGAGGTTGTGCCGCGGAGATTCCTTGAGGCGTTTGACGCAAAGCCGTTTGACACCAAACAATCCGGCCGGCGCGAATTGGCCGAGGCGATGTTGCGGGCGGACAATCCGCTCGTCGCGCGCGTGATTGTGAATCGCGTGTGGCATCATCTTTTTGGGCGTGGACTCGTGGGCACACCAGATAATTTTGGCAAGCTCGGTGAACTGCCGACGCATCCGGAGTTGCTCGACTACCTCGCCACGCGCTTTGTGCGGGAAGGTTGGTCGCTGAAAAAACTCATCCGCGAACTCACCCTCACGCGAACTTTCCAGATTAGCGCCGTCAGCACCGCCGCCACGCGTGACGCTGATCCCGATAACCGTTTGCTCGCGCGCGCGCACTTGCGGCGGCTTGAAGCCGAGGCCATCCGCGATGCCATGCTGCAAGCCAGCGGCGCGCTCGACCGCAATCCGCTCGGTGGATCGGACACGTTTAATACCAATCGCCGCGGTGTTTACGTGAGCGTCATTCGCAACAACCTCGACCCATTTCTCACCGTGTTCGACATGCCCGTGCCCGCCACTGCCAAGGGCCGTCGCGATGAAACCAATGTGCCCGCGCAATCGCTCACGCTGATGAATGACCCCTTCGTTATCAGTCTCGCCGCCCGCCTCGCCCAGCGCGTGACCGGTGAAGAAAAATTTAAAACTGCCGAGGCGCAGATTCGTCGCTTGTTTCAACTGACCCTCAATCGCAAACCGTCCACGCAAGAAATCGCAAACGCAAAAGCTTTTCTTCAAAACGCCGGCGGTCGTCAGCTGGTGGCGAGGAAAAAAATGAACGCCGTGCGCGAACGCCTCAATACCGCCAGCGCAAAGGTTGCCGCCATCCGCGAACCGGTGCGCAAACGGCTCCTCGCCGAACGCAAGCGTGAGCATGAGAACCCAAACCCCGTCGGCCCCAAGCCCTTTGCCGCATGGGATTTTGGCAAAGGCACGGACGACCAAATTGGCAAATTGAACTTGAGCCTGCACAGTGGCGCTAAAGTGGAGAAAGGCGCGCTTGTCCTCGATGGTCGCGCCGCCTTCGCCCGCAGCGCGCCGCTCACTCAACCGCTCCGCGCCAAAACGCTTGAGGCGTGGGTGCAGTTGAACAACCTCAGCCAACGCGGCGGCGGCGTGATGACCGTGCAAACGCGCAACGGCGTGCTCTTCGACGCCATCGTCATTGGTGAGCAACAATCCGGGCATTGGATGGCCGGCAGCAATAATTTCAAACGCACGCAGTCGTTCAATGGCCCTGCCGAAAAAGAATCTCAACCCGTTCAGGTGGCTATCGTTTACGAAACTGACGGGACCATCCTCGGCTATCGCAACGGCAAACCTTATGGCCGACCGTACAAAACGAGTGTACAACCCTTCGCCGCTGGTAACGCGGAAATCCTGTTCGGTCTGCGCCACGGCACCGCTGCGGGCAGCGGCCGGATGTTGTCCGGCAAAGTGCTGAAAGCGCGCCTATATGACCGCGCGCTGAATCCCGCCGAAGTGCTCGCCTCCGCCGGTGGCAATCCGAATTATATTTCAGAAAAAGAAATACTCGCCGAGATGAGCGCTGCGCAACGGAAGCAGCTTGAAGGATTGAAAATCTCACTGCAAAAGCTAAACACCGAAATGAGGGTGCTGGAAAAAACCGGGGCCGATGCGCCCGACCCGTGGCGTGATTTGGCGCAGGCGATGTTCAACCTTAAAGAATTTATTTACGTGCAATGAATCAAAAATCAATATCACTGACCCGTCGCCAAATGCTCGCGCAGTGTTCCACAGGGTTTGGGCTGATGGCGTTGCAGGGATTGATGGGGGGGGCGGCGTTTGGCGCAAAGCGGAAGCCGCACTTCACGCCGCGGGCGAAGCATGTGATTCTTTGTTATATGTCGGGCGGGGCTTCGCAGGTGGATACGTTTGACCCGAAACCGAAGCTCAAGGAACTGCACGGCAAGCCGATGCCGGTGAAAATTTTGCGGACACAATTTAATAATAACGGCAACGTGATGGCTTCGCCGTTTGCGTTTAAAAAATATGGTCAGAGCGGTTTGCCGGTGAGCAGTTTGTTTCCGCACGTGGCGGAGAGCGCGGATGAGTTGGCAGTGATTCGGTCGCTGACGAGCAAGGTGAACGAGCATGCGCAGGGGAATTATGCCTTTCACACCGGCGTGCCGTTCATGGGGCATCCTTCGGCGGGCGCGTGGATGACTTACGGGCTGGGTACGGAGAATCAAAACCTGCCGGGCTTCGTGGTGTTGCAAGCGGGCGGGGCGACGGTGCCGCACGGCGGGGTGGGGTTGTTCAGCAATGGCTATTTGCCGGCAGAAAATCAGGGTAGTATTATCGTGGGCGACAAGGCGCCGGCGGTGCGCAACATCCAACCGCGCGAGGCGGACGCAGCGCAGCGGTCGCGACTGGAGTTTGTGAAGGGGCAGGACACGGATTTTATTAAAAAGATTGGCGGCAATAATGACGTGGAAGCAGCGGTGCGAAATTATGAAACCGCTTATCGCATGCAGACAGCAGTGCCGGAGTTGTGCGACTTGCGCGGCGAGACGGCGGCCACCAAAAAAATGTACGGCATGGATTCGCCCAACGGCGTCACGGCGGCGTACGGGCACCAAGCTCTGCTCGCGCGACGGCTGGTGGAACGCGGTGTGCGGTTTGTGGAGCTGAGTTGTCTGCCCGAAAAAATGGGCGGCGGCCAAGCCCCCAATCCGTGGGACCAACACGGCAACCTCAAAGGCGGGCACGAAAACATGGCGCGCCAAGTCGATCAACCCATCGGCGGGTTGCTCAAGGACCTCAAGGGGCGCGGGTTGCTGAAGGACACGCTTGTCATTTGGGCCGGCGAATTCGGCCGCACGCCCTTCTCGCAAGGCAGCAACGGGCGCGATCACAATCCATACGGCTACAGCGTATGGCTCGCCGGCGGCGGCGCGAAAGGTGGAACGGTGTACGGCGCCACCGACGAGCTCGGCTACCACGCCACCGAAAACAAATGCGACGTCTACGACCTCTGGGCCACAGTGCTGCACTTGTTGGGCGTGGATCACGAGGAACTCACCTACCGCCACGGCGGCCGTGATTTACGGTTGACCGATGTGCACGGGAAAGTGATTCGGGACGTGATCAACTGATGAGCGGAATTGAGCGTGAATGGATGAATCAATCGTTGCTTTTTTCGGTCAAAAATCAAACTCGGACAAAAGCTAATGAGTATTACTAGGAGAACATTTTTGAAGGCGGGCGGGGCGACGATGGCACTGCCGGTTTTGCACTCGGCGCCGGGGGCGATGGCGGCGGCGAAGAAGCCGGGCAAGCCAGACAAAAAGTTGGTGATAATGTACATCCCCAACGGCATCGTGCGGCGGTGTTTTTTCCCAGAGGAGGAGGAAGGGGTGTTGCCGAATTTTGTGGGCGGTTTTAACGCGGACAAAACGAAGGACCGGCGCAAACAGAACAAACCGGGGATTTATCCGCTGGAGCTGACGGAGACGATGCAGCCGTTGAAGGGATACACGAAAGACGTGACGCTGATTACCGGCCTGGACCGCACTTTTAAAAACGGGCAGGACGTGCACGCGCAGGGAGCCTCGTGCTATCTCACAAGCCTCTCGCCGGTGCAGGCGGCCGCGCAGGGGATTCGGCATCCGAACGGGCGCAGCCTCGACCAAGTAATCGGTGACAAGGTGGGCCACAAGACGGCGCTCAACACGCTGGAAATTAGTTGCAACGGATTCACCGCCGGCAAGGAGTCGATAGAATTTGACAACATTTCGTGGTATGGGCCGGATAAAATTGCGCCGTCCATCCGCGATCCGCGCAAGCTCTACGATCGGTTGTTTGGGAAAAATGATTTGCGTGCGCACGTGAACGATGTGACCGGCCTGGTGCTTGCGGATGCCAAGTCGCTTTCCAAAAAATTGGCCAGCGAGGATCGTGCGGCGTTGGATGAATTCATGACGATGGTCCGCAACATCGAGGTGCGTATGGCCAAGCTCGAGAAATTGTTGGCGGGTGCCGATGTGCGCGTGCCAAAAAATGAAGTGCTGCCGCGCGGCAAATACATCCAGTTGCAGGCGGATCTAATGTTGCTGGCGTTCCAGATGGGCATCACGAATATCGCCACGTTCATGATCGGCCCCGAGCGTTGGGAGGCCACGCTGCGGTACGAGGGCGTGTTTGATAATCCGGTGAATCATCACACGATGACGCACAATCAAAAGGGCAAAGGCTACCTGTCGGTGGCGAAGATCGACCGCTTCCACATGCAGCAATACGCCTACGTGCTCAAGCGGATGACGGAAATCAAAGAGTCCGACGGCAGCACGATGCTGGACAATTCGCTGGTCACTTACGGCGCGGCGCTGGGTGATGGTTCGACGCATCAGTATTATGATTTGCCGATGATCGTCGCCGGCCGCGGGCAGGGCCAAGTGAAGCAGGGCCGGTTCATCCAAGCCAAGAGTGGCACGCTTAATTCAAACCTGTGGCTGACGCTGGCGAAATTGATGGGTGTGGAAATGGATTCATTTGCCGACAGCACGGGTGTTATTTCTGATTTGTGGACTTGATCGCAAATGTTTGTTCGACGATTCATTTTTCAAAGTTGCCTTCTTCTTGCGTTATTGGGCATCGCTTCGGCTCAGGCGGCGGAAGAGTTTGAGCAGTTTCTTAAACCGCTCTTTGCCAAGAGTTGCGTGAAATGTCACGGCGGCGAAAAGGTGAAGGGCAAAATTAATCTCAAGCAAATCACCACCGCCCAGCAGTTCCTCGCCAAGCCGGAGCTGATCCAGGAACTCATCGAGGTCATCGACGCCGCCGACATGCCGCCCGAGGACGAGCCGCAACTCACCCAAGCGCAGCGCACAAAAATGCTGGCCACCCTGAAGGCTCAACTGCGCGCGGCGACCGTTGGCATCAAGGCGAGGCCCGTCCGCATCCGGCGCCTCAACCGTTTCCAATACAACAACGCCGTGCGCGATTTGTTCCAGCTCAACCGCGACGTGTTCGCGCTGCCGGAAAAACTGATGACGCGCGAATCGATTTACCTCAACGCGCCCAAGATGCCCGACCGCGTCAACGTCCGCTCGCTGGCACTGAACCCTGCGCCCGGCATGCGCGCGGTGCGGGCGTTCCCGAAAGATTTGCGCGCCGCCCACGGGTTCGATAATCAGGCCAACCAACTCACCCTCTCGCCGCTGCTGCTCGATGCCTTCCTGAGCTTGAGCGTGTCCGTTGTCGAGAGCCCTGATTTCAACGAGCAAACTGTCGGCATTTGGAAAACATTTTTCCAGCCGCCCGCTGAGGGCGCTGACCTTCCCGCCGAAACACGTAAACGAATCGCGGTCTTTTTAGCGCTCGCCTTCCGCGGCCCCGTCGAGTCGACCACTATCGACCGCTACACCGCCTACGCGCTCGGCAAAATAAAGCAGGAAATCCCGTTCACCGCCGCCATGAAAAAAGTCGCCTCCGCCGCGTTGTCCTCGCCGCTTTTTCTCTATCGCTATCAACTTGCTGACGCGAAGAATTCGCAGCACGCCCTTGCCTCCAACCTCTCATTTTTCCTTTGGGTCAGCGGGCCGGATGCCGAGCTGCTGCGTCTGGCCGAGGCGGGCAAACTGTCCGAGCCCGCCGTGTTGGAGAAAACCATCGACCGCATGTTGGCCGACCCAAAAATTGAGCGCTTTCTGGACACCTTCCCCGCGCAATGGATGCAGCTCGAAAATGTATTGGCCGCCACTCCCGACCCCAGGAAACACCGGTTGTTCGCGCTGGACAAAAACAACCCGGCCAGTCTGCAAATGTTGATGGAGCCGCTGCTATTATTTGACGCGGTATTCGTCGAGGATCGACCCATCGCGGACCTCATCACACCTAAGTTTGGTTACCAAAGTGATTTTCTGAAAACATGGTACACCACCGACTTGGAACCGCCGACGGTGGATGTCCGCGAGATTGTGGAGATGAACCGGCGCAACGCGGAACGACGGAACGGCCTGGAGAAACTCATCAAAAACACCAAGACCGATCTGGAAGCGATGCTCAAGCCCGTGCGGGCCAAGTTGCTGGCAGAACGCAAAAAAAATACCGGCGGGAAAAAACCAGTGGACTTGAAGCCCTACGCCGCCTGGGAATTTAATGGCGACCTGAAAAGCTCAGTCAATTCACTCGAGCTCAAGGCGCACGGAAAAATTCAATTCAAGGACGGCATGGTCGTGCTCAATCGCGCCTATCTGTTGAGCAATCATTTGCCAATTGATTTACGCGCGAAGAGCCTCGAGATTTGGTGTAAGGTGGGCAATGTGAACCAACGCGGCGGCGGCGTGATGGGCATCCAAGGTCCGGGCGATTTCTTCGATACCATTGTGCTCGGCGAACGCAAGCCGCGCCATTGGATTTCCGGCAGCAACGGATTCAGCCGCACGCTCGACTTTCCCAACTCAACCCCGGAGAACGCGGCCAACGAATTGCTGCACCTCGTCATGGTTTATCAGCCCGACGGCACCACTCGGATGTATCGAAACGGCAAACCCTACGGCCAACCCTTCCGACGCAGCTCGGCGACGTTTCCCAAGAATCGCAGTTCGGTTATTTTCGGCCTGCGCCATCTGCCGCCGGGCGGAAACAAATACCTCAACGTAAGCATCGACAAAGCCCGCCTGTATAACCGCGTACTCACCGCCGCCGAGGTCGCCGCTTCCAGCACTGGCACCCATCTTTACATCTCCGAGGCTGATGCGTTGCAGGCCATGCTGCCCGCACAGAAAAAGAAACACATGGCTCTGAACGATACGCTCAAACAGGCGGAGGCTGAATTGAAGAACATTCCCCAGCCTCGGGACACCGGAAAAATTCAGCAGGCCGCCCGCCAGAAATTTGACAACGAAATACGCAATAAGCTGCGCGGCAAAACCTTCGAACGTCTGCCGGTGGTTAACCCCCGCTACGGCGGAGTCATCACCAGCGCCGCCATGCTCAGCATGACCGCCGGGCCCAAGCGCACCCATCCCATCGGGCGCGGCGCCTGGATCATCGAGGTGATTTTTAATGACCCACCACCGCCGCCACCCAACGACGTGCCGCCGCTCAACGAGGATGCGTTGGACAAAAACCTGACCATCCGCGAAAAGTTTGCGCAGCACCGAGCCAACCCCAACTGCGCCGGCTGCCATTCCCGCCTCGACCCGCTCGGCTTCGCGCTGGAGAATTTCGACATCACCGGCCGCTGGCGTGATAAGTATCCCAACGGCCGCACCGTCGATGCCACCGGAACCTTGCTGCGAAAATACAAATTCAACGACATCGTTGATTTCAAAAAATCGCTAGTTCAAGAAGATCGACGTTTTGCCAAAGCCTTCACCGCACATTTGCTAAGATTCGCGCTTGCCCGCGAACTCACCCCTGTTGACACACTGGCGATCGATCGCATCGTCAACCAAACCGAGAACGAAGGCTTTAAACTCAAATCACTAATTAGGAAAGTGGTTCAAGCCGAGAGTTTCCTCAAATCAAATTAGTCGCCCCGCCGGAGGTGTTTTTCCATTGGCTTTGGAGGGTTGGGGTGTGTACTTTCGGGGCCAATTATGCTGCGTATTTTTATTGCTCTTATTGTGTTCACGCTGGGCGTTTCGGCTCGGGCTCAATCAATCTCGGATTCAGCGACGCCCGTGCGAAACATTTCGGCACCCGAAGGCTTCAAGGTGGAATTGCTGTACTCGGTGCCTAAGCCGCAACAAGGATCTTGGGTGGCAATGTGCAATGACGACAAGGGGCGGATCATTGTGAGCGATCAGTTTGGAGGGTTGTACCGGTTCACACCGCCAGCACCGGGGAAGTCGTTGAAGCAATCGGATATCGAGCCGGTACCGGCAAAGATCCGAGCCGCGAACGGCCTGCTCTGGGCGAATGGGGCTTTGTATGTGGGGGTGAATGATTACGAACGAAAATTTCCCAGCGGGTTGTATCGGGTGACGGATTCGGATGGGGACGACAAGCTGGACAAGGTGGTGTTGCTGCGTGAGATGTTTGCGCGGGGCGATCACGGCATCCACGCCATTTTGCCCGGACCGCAAAACTCGCTGTATCTGATCACCGGCAACAACACCACGCCGCTCCAGACGCAGAAATCGCGCGTGCCGTTGCATTGGGGCGAGGATCATCTACTGCCGCGCATGCCCGATGGGCGCGGGCATAACCGCGATCGGCTGGCGCCGGGAGGCATTATTTACAAGGTGTCGCTGGACGGGAAGCAGTGGGAGATTGTGTCGGCCGGCTTTCGGAACATTTATGATGGCGGCGTAAACAAGGACGGCGAGCTCTTCACGTATGACGCGGACATGGAATACGATTTCAACACGTCATGGTACCGGCCCACGCGCATCAATCACGTGACCAGCGGCAGCATGTGGGGGTGGCGTAATGGCACGGGCAAGCGGCCGGAATTTTATCCGGACACACTGCCGGCCACGATCAACATCGGCCCCGGCTCGCCCACGGGCACGGTGTTCGGCTACGGCGCGAAGTTTCCGGCTAAGTATCAGAACGCCTTTTACATTCTCGACTGGAGCTGGGGCAAGATTCACGCGGTTCACCTCAAGCCAAACGGCTCCAGCTACACGGGCACGAAGGAGACCTTCATCACCGGCAGTCCGTTGCCGGTAACGGATGTGATCATTCATCCCAAAGATGGTGCGATGTATTTCACCATCGGCGGCCGCAAAGTGCAGTCGGGCGTGTATCGCGTGACCTACACGGGCAAGCAATCCACCGCGCCGGCCGTGAAGCGCACGATGCACTATGGCCGCGTCCTCCGGCAGAAGCTTGAGAATTTTCACGGGGTGCAACACAAGGACGCCGTGAACCAGTCGTGGCCGCATCTGGGCGATGACGATCGATTCATCCGCTGGGCGGCGATGACCGCGGTGATGCATCAACCCGTTTCGGAGTGGCAGGAACGCGCTTTGCACGAGAAGGATGCGAACAAGCGCGTGGTGGCGTTGCTCGCCTTGTCCAAGGTGATCGGAGCAGACCCGAAAAACGTTGTGGCCGGAGAAGCCAAGGATGCGCCCAAGATCAGTCCGGCACAGCGCGCGGCTATTTACAAAGCGCTCGGGCAGGTGAAGTGGAGCCAGCTCACGCACGCAAGCAAACTCACCCTCGTGCGCGCCTACCAAATCGCCCTCATCCGATTAGGCCAGCCGAACGACCGAATTGCCACCGGCATTATCAAGCACTTGGACCCGCATTTCCCCGCAGCAAATTTCGAGCAGAACTGGCTCCTCTGCGAAACGCTCGCCTATCTGCAGGCGCCCCACACGGCGGCCAAGGGCATCCAACTGCTGCAGGACGCGGCCACGCAGGAGGAACAGATCGAGTACGCGCGCTCGCTGCGGATGCTGAAAACCGGCTGGACGCTCGAGCTGCGCACGGCCTATTTCAACTGGTTCCTCAAGGCGGCCAGTTACCGCGGCGGCGCGAGCTTCAGCAAATTCATCGAGTTCATCCGACGCGATGCCGAGGCGAGTCTGGACACTAAAAGCCGCGAGCAGCTAAAGGAATTACTGGCGAAAAAGCCCGTTCAGAAATCGCCGTTTGAGATCATGGCGCAGGCGATGATTGGTCGTAATTTCGTGAAAGAATGGAAGCTTGAAGAACTCAGTACGGCCTCCAAGACCAAGCTCAAGGGCCGTGACTTCGAGCGCGGCCGAAAGATGTTCGCCGCGGGCGGCTGCTTTGCCTGCCACCGATTCGCCAATGCAGGCGGCATGACCGGGCCCGATCTCTCCGGCGCCGGCGGCCGTTATTCGGCGCATGATTTGCTCGAGCAAATCATTCATCCGAGCAAGGAAATCAACGAGCAGTTTGTGCCCGTGATTGTGAAAATGAAATCCGGCGACACCCTCACCGGCGTAGTCGTGAACATGAACGGCGACCGCGTGACGGTGAACACGGACATGTTTGATCCCAATCAACGCGTCAACGTGAACCGCCCGGAGGTCGAGAGCATTGAGCCCTCCAAAGTGTCCCCCATGCCTCCGGGCCTGCTCAACCTCATGCGCGAAGATGAGGTCATGGATCTCCTCGCCTACATCCTTAGCGGCGGCGACCGCGACCACACAGTCTTTAAGAAATAATCATGAAAAAACTCCTCACTCTACTCCCGATAATCTGCCTCACCGCCTGTCTCGGCTGCGGCGGCGGTGGGGGCGATGCAACGCCCTCCGATAACAACAACAGCGGCGCCGGCACCCAAGGCAAGCCCACTGAAAGCAAGGGCGTGATCGCCTACTCGCCGCTCACGCTTTCCAACCCGTTTTTCAAGGTGATCGGCGATCACATCAAGGCTGAGGCCGAAAAGAATGGTTACACGGTCCGCATAGTGGATCCGAATATGGACGTGAAAAAACAATCCGATCAGATGGACGATTTCATTTCCAGCGGCGTCACCGCCATCATCCTTGTGCCGTGCGACCGCCTGTCTGTCGGCCCGTCGGTGCAAGCAGCGAACAAGGCCGGTATTCCGGTGTTCACGGTGGATGCCAAGTGTGCGGCGGAGAACGCCAAGATCGAGGGCCACGTGGGCACGGATAATTTTCAGGGCGGCGAACTAGCCGGCAAGGCGATGATCACCGCGCTCGGCGATGCCGGCGGCAAGGTGCTGGTGCTTGACTTCAAAAAGGCCAACTCTTGCGTGTTGCGCGTGGGCGGATTTAAGAAGGTGATTGATGCTCACAACAAGACGGCCACCGGTAAAATCGAGATTGTCTCTGAACTCGACGGCAACGGGGACCGCACCAAAGGCTATCAATCCACGGCCGATGCCCTGCAGGCGCATGAGGATCTCGATGCCATTTTTGCAATCAATGATCCCTCCGCCCTCGGCGCCTACACCGCTGTGAAGGAAGCGAAGCGCGATGACAAGATCAAGATCATCGGCTTCGATGGCCAGCTCGACGGCAAACAGGCGATCAAGGACGGCAAGTTGTACGCCGACCCCATCCAGCATCCGGACAAGATGGGCCGCCAGATCGTGCAGCTGATCATGAAATATCAGGCCGGTGAGAAATTCGAGTCCGAGACGCTCATTCCCGCCACGCTCTACACCAAGACCGAGGCGGACCAAGATCCGGCGCTGAAATAATCCATGGCCGCTGCCGACCACCCGCCGTTGCTCCAGATGCGCGGCATCAGCAAGGCCTTCCCCGGCGTACAGGCGCTTAGCGGAGTGGGCCTCACGCTGCATGCCGGCGAGGTATTGGCGTTGCTCGGCGAAAACGGCGCGGGCAAAAGCACACTGATCAAAATCCTCGGCGGCGCCCATGCGCATGACGAAGGCGAACTGAGCATCGACGGTTCGCCCGCGCGCATTGACTCCCCGCAGGCGTCACAAGCCGCCGGCATCGGCATTATTTACCAAGAGTTCAACCTCGTGCCCGGCCTGACCGCGCGCGAAAATATTTTCCTCGGCCAGGAACCGGCGGGGGTCAGTTTCATTCCGCACCAAAAAGAAGCCGACCGCGCTCGTAAGCTGTTCCAACGCATTGGTGTGGAAATCGATCCCAATGCCATGTGCCGCGATCTCACCGTGGCGCAACAGCAGGTCGTGGAGATCGCTAAGGCGCTCGCGCAGGACGCCCGCATCATCGTGATGGACGAGCCCACCGCCGCCCTCACCCCGCGCGAGGTCGACGGCCTGCTCCAGGTCGTGAGCGAACTCCGCACCCAGGGCATCGGCATCATTTATATCAGCCATCGCCTTGATGAAATCGATACCATCGCCGACCGCGTCACCGTGCTGCGCGACGGCAGCCACGTGGCGACCCGTGACAAGACCGACCTCGCACGCGATGAAATGATCGAGCTGATGGTTGGCCGCAGTCTCGATAAGGAATTTCCCTCGCACGACTGCCAACCCGGCCCCGTGCGGTTGGCGGTGAAAAATCTCTCGCGCGGCAACAAGGTCCGCGACGTGTCCTTCGAGCTGCACGCCGGCGAAATTGTCGGCCTCACCGGCCTTGTTGGCGCGGGCCGCACCGAGACCGCCCGTCTCATTTTCAGCGCTGATCGCAAGGATACGGGCACAGTGGAACTGGACGGCCAACCCATCGATGCCACCTCGCCGCGCGATGCCATACGCGCCGGCATTTGCCTGCTTACCGAGGATCGCAAATCGCAGGGCCTCGTGCTCGGTCAAACCGTACAGGAAAATTTTGGCCTGCCCAACCTGATGCAATTCACCCGAAGTGGCCTCATTGACCGACAAGCGGAGAGCGATGCCTTCGCTAAGTTTGTTAAACAAATCCCGATCAAGGTATCCGATCACGAACAACTCGCGCGCAATCTATCCGGCGGTAACCAGCAAAAGGTCGTGCTCGCCAAGTGGCTTCAACGCAATGCCGACGTGATCATTTTCGACGAACCGACCCGCGGCATCGATGTCGGCGCCAAGTACGAGATTTACCGACTCATCCATCAACTGGCCGACGACGGCAAAGCCATTCTCATGATCAGCTCCGAGCTACCCGAGATCCTCGGCATGAGCGACCGCATCCTCGTGATGAACGAAGGCCGCCTCACCGGCGAGATCACCGAGGTCCCCCGCGCCTCGCAGGAGGACATCATGAAACTTGCCACACAACGCGAACCCCTCGCCGCATGAAGAACCTCGACTACAGCAAACTGCTTGCCGACTACGGTAATGTGCTCGTGCTGCTGGTGTTGTGCGCAGTGGTGAGCTTCGTCACGATGGAGGAGCAATCGCCCCGCAGTGAAGCCGCTGCAGAGCGGTTAGCGGAGACAATCGCCGGCAACAATCCACCGGACGCCACCGTCGCGATCCTCGTCCGCAGCGGCGAAGGCGCAGAGAAATTTTCCGGCAACCTCGAAACGGCCCTCACCAACGCCGGGCTCACCGTCACCACCAACGTGATCGGCAATCCCGCCGCTGCCCGGGCTGCGCTGGAGAGCCAAGCCGCGCCGCTGACCGCCATCGCTGCCGACGAGCACATGATCGTTTTTTGCAACGAGCAGCTACCCAAGCTTGCTGAGGAATCCCCGCACCTCGCCAAGACCGCCGCGTATCAACCCATCAAACACAAATGGCCGAATTTCCTCAAGCGGGACAACCTGCTCAACGTGCTCAAGCAAATTTCCATCGTCGCCATCATCGCCATTGGCATGACAATGGTCATTATCACCGCCGGCATCGATCTATCCGTTGGTAGCCTCATTGCATTCAGCGGTGTCATCACCGCGCTGACCATCCAGCAACTCGGCGGCAGTGATCCCTCCTTAACGCATTTTCTGCTCGGCAGCGCCGCGGGCATCCTGGCCTGCGCCGCCATCGGCTTCGGCACCGGCGGCTTAGTCACGCTGTTTAACATCCCCGCGTTCATCGTCACCCTTGGCGTCATGTTTATTGCGAAAGGCTTGGCGTTCATCTTTTCTGAATCCGCGCCCGTCCCCATCGAAGGCAGCTTCGCTTGGCTGGGGCGCGGCGCTGATTTTCTCGGCTTGCCAAACTCTGTCGTGCTCATGCTGTTACTCTACGCCATCGCGCACGTGGTGATGACGCACACCTCTATCGGCCGTTACATCTACGCCGTAGGCGGCAATCCCGAGGCAGCGCGGCTTTCCGGCGTGCCGGTGAAGTGGGTGCTCGTGTTGGTCTACACCCTATGCGGATTGCTCGCCGGCTTGGGTGGCGTGATGGAAGCCTCGCTGCACACTACCGGCGATCCCAAGAGCGGCACGCTGGTGGAGCTGCAGGTCATCGCCGCTGTAGTCGTCGGCGGTACGAGCTTGGCCGGCGGGCAGGGGAAAATTTTCGGCACGCTCGTCGGCGCGCTCATCATCGGCGTCATTCGCAACGGCATGAACCTCACCGGCGTGGAATCCCACATGCAAAACGTCGTGTACGGCGTGGTCATCCTCATCGCCGTGATGGTGGACCAACTGAAAAACCGCGGCCTGAAAACCGCCGGTTAAACCAAGTCCCCGCGCAACATGGTCACCGCTTGGCCGCGCAGTTTCACGCGATCGCCAGCCAGTTCCATGTCCACCACACCGCCGCGACGTGAAGCTTGGTAGGCGGTCATGTTGGCTTTGCTGAGTTGTTCCGCCCAGTAGGGAGCGAGAGCGCAATGCGCGGAGCCGGTGACGGGATCTTCGTTGATGCCCGCGGCGGGGGCGAAGAAGCGAGAGAGGAAATCATATTGATCATCCGCGCTGCGCGTGGTGACGATGAACCCGCGCACGGGCAGTTCGCTCAGGGCGGCGAAGTCCGGCGATAATTCGTGCAGTTCCTCTTCATCGGTCAATTCCACGAACAGGTCAAACGGCGTGCGCCCGACGTAGCGCGGTACGCTACCGAGCAGATCGGACAAGCCCGGTGGTGGCTCGATGGGTTCAGGCGGCGTGGCGGGGAAATCCATCTCAATCCAATTGCCGGCCCGCGTGGCGGTAAGCACTCCACTGCGGGTGTGAAACCGGGCGGGTTCATTCCCGGGCAACCGCTCCGTTTCCCACAGTACATGGGCGCTGGCGAGCGTGGCATGGCCGCATAAATCCACTTCGGTGACGGGCGTGAACCACCGCAGATCAAACCCGTCCTTCCGCGGCACGAGGAACGCCGTTTCGGACAGGTTCATCTCGGCTGCGACCGACTGCATCCAGCCAGCGTTCCCTGAAGTTTCCAGCAGGCACACTGCCGCGGGATTACCGGTGAACGGCCCGGACGCAAAGGCATCGACGATGTAAAGGGGAACGCTCAAGGACCCAATAATAGAGTGGGAAGACTGGTAAACCAACCGTTAACAGGGATCATCGTGATTATTCCTGTTCCATTACTCATACCGCAACGCCGCCACGGGATCGAGCCGTGACGCACGCCATGCGGGGTATACGCCCGCGGCGAGGCCGAGCAGCGTGGTGAAGAGGAGCAGTGCGGGAAAGAGCCAGCCAGGCATTACAAATAAATCCGCCGAGCCAATGATGTGGCTCCATTTGTAATGTGAAAAGGTGTTGCCGACTTGGGCCATTGCCCAACCGAATAGGCCGCCGAGCAATCCGCCGAGCAACCCGATGGCGGCGGCCTCGCAGGCGAACATTTTCAGGATGTGCGCACGCGTGGCGCCGAGTGCTTGCAGCACGCCGATCTCGCGCTTGCGCTCCACCACAGCCATCAGCAGCGTATTGACGATGGAAAACGTGGCGACAAAAAACGCGATGCTGCCGAAGAGGATCATGATGTTTTGCAGCGTGGCAAAGAACTCGTGAAGTTTGCCGATGAGATCCTCCATCGTGTGCGCGCGGAACCCCAATTCCTTCACGGCGGCTTTCACGCGCGGCACGTCTTCCTTGCTTTTGGCCAGCAGCACCATCCCCATGCCCCAGTTTTTTTCAGTGTACATTTCTTCGTTATTAAATAGCACACGGCCCATTTGCATCGCGAAACCGTCGGGGACATAGACGATGTTGGTGAGTAAACCTTTTTTGGAAATGCCCACCACTTTGGCGCGGAACTCCACCGGCTCGCCTTCGGGTTCGGCCATTGCCTTGAGTTCCTCAGAGTTGGCGAGGTCGCGCAGCAGAAAAAACAGGTTGAATACCATCCGTACGCGGTTCTTGGGAGGGTCTTTCAACAGCGTGGCGATGCGCTGAATTTTTTCCAGTGCAGACGAATCCAATCCGCCGCGTCCTACCAGCGCAAACATGGGATGTTCCGTCACGCGGATGGTTACCATGCGGCCCATCAATTGGCCGGGGCGTTCGAACCCCATCGACTCCAGATACGCCTCGGAGATGATGCACTCCCGCGCGTCGATGGACGAAAAGCCCGGGCCGCTAGAAAGCACTTGCGCGCCGGCATCGATCCACGGCACGACGATGGTGTCAAACTCCCTCGCGTCGTCGTCGAGTTGCACCGAGCGCGCCAGCACAAACACCTTGGGTTGCACGCGTTCCACGCCGTCGATCTGGCGCATTTGCTCCACCGTTTCATTGTCGATAGTTTGAATTTTCAGTGTGCCAAAAAATTCGTCCTTCTTGTCCTCTTTAATTTCCTGCGGCGCTTTGCCGATGTTTTTGAACATACCGCGGGCGGCGCGATTGGGGCTGCCGCCTTTCTTGGGCCACGCCTCCACCGTGAGCGGGTTGGTCACCGCACGCACTTGTTGATCGAGAAAAAACGAAAGGCCGTGCCCCAGCGAAACCGTGGTCACCACCGCCAGCGCGCCGATAATCACGCCCACCATCGTGAGCGCCGTGCGCATTTTTTTGCGCGTGAGATTCAGGAACACGTCGTGGATCAGATCGCGCGTCCTCATGGCTTCACCGTCTCCTCAATTAATTTCCCGCTGCCGAGGCGGAACTGTCGTTGCGCTCGATCGGCCACCTCCAAATTATGCGTCACCAACAGCATTGCGATCTGATGCTCCGCATTGAGTTGCACCAGCATATCGGTAATTTCGTGTCCGGTCTTTTCGTCGAGATTGCCCGTGGGCTCATCTGCCAGCACCAGCTTGGGCCGATTGGAAAGCGCACGTGCAATCGCCACCCGCTGGCGTTCGCCGCCGGAAAGTTGATTGGGCAAATGCCCGCCGCGATGGCCGAGCCCCACAAGCTCGATCAATTCCCGCGCGCGGGCGAGGCGTTCGGTGCGTTCCATTCCGGCGAGCTTGAGCGGCACCTCCACATTTTCCTCCGCCGTGAGATGGCCCAATAAAAAGAAATCCTGAAAAATAAACCCCACCGAATCGCGCCGATACGCCGCCAGCTCATCGGCAGATTTCTTCTCCAATGCCTCACTGTGCACACTCACGCGCCCCGCCGTGGCCGTGTCCAGCCCACCCAACAGCGCCAGCAGCGTGGACTTGCCCGAACCGCTCGGCCCCACCACCGCCGCCAGTTCACCCTCGGGAACCGAAAGGCTCAAGCCATCCAAAGCCCGCACCTCTTCATCGCCCACTTGATAAATGCGCGTCAAATTTTCCGCCTCAATGGCTGCCATATGTCGCGGGTACGATGCCGAAACAGAGGGGGTTACGGCTAGTTCAAAAACACAAACTCCTTCACATTGAAGAGCGCGAGGCAGAGATCAGTCCAGGGGTTTTCGTCTCGTGGTGGGCCCTAGTCTGATCTCAGACTTCTTAAATGATCATTGAGTGCTTTTGTCTCATCATCTTGGTCATCATTAAGAAGTTTCTTAATTTTCTCAAAATTCGCTCTCTTTTCCGCATTTGGATCCACTCCTTCCACCATTTCCCATGGCCTTTCCTTTACATTACAATTGGACCATTTTTTGCGTTTGGCAAGCTCAGCCACTTTCTCCGTGCAAAATACGTCCATCACCATTTCATCAGCCCGTTTTCCAAGGAATTTATTTCTGTAACCGAATAAATCTTTTTGATTCCAGGATGCAAAATCTAAACCATAAAAGGGTTCCCATAACGGATCATCCCCAAGTATATACTCCAAAGGGGGAGTTCCATCTGCTTCTGGGCTAAAATTACACTTGCTGAAATCCACGCTCACTCCTGGCTCGGGGAGCAGGACATAGTAATCCCGAGGCGGCGGCTTTTTCCATCCATCAAGGTACTTTTTCAGTTTCAGTTTTTCACATTTCAACCCCGTTATTCCAGCCTTTTCCATATCATCAATGACGCGCTGGGAACAAACAACCGAATTATGCCAAACTGTAGGCAGGCCAAAACCAACATCCAGAAAATCAGACCACACACTTCCTGATTCAATGCAAACCCATTTCTTTCCCCGCAAAAAATCAGACCTGGATTGGCAATGAACACCGGTGCCCCCCCCCGACGCGCACAAAGCGAGCACCTCCCCACGAGCAAGTATTTTTATTAGAGTCCAAGATATAAGCTTTATCCATTATAATGCCTCATTTTCTCTATGTGTTTTCGGATTAAAAGGTCTGCTTGGTTTTCGGTGATCATTTTTGACTCTAATAGTTTTAATGGGATCATTTAGGTTATCAAACCTAGTCCAAAAACACAAACTCCTTCACGTTGAAAAGCACGTGGCAGAGATCAGCCCAGGGGGGTTCGTCTCGTGGTGGGCCCTAGTCTGATCTTAGACTTCTTAAATGATCATTGAGTGCTTTTACTTCCTCATCTTGGTCATCATTAAGAAGTTTCTTCATTTCCAAAAATTCTGCTCTCTTTTCCGCATTTGGATCCACTCCTTCCACCATTTCCCATGGCCTTTCCTTCACACTACAATTCGACCATTTCTTGCGCTTGGCCAGTTCCGCCACTTTTTCCGTGCACAACACATCCATCACCATTTCATCCGCGCGTTTACCTCCATACTTGTTGCGATACCCAAACAGATCCTTGCCATTCCACGAATCGTAATTCAGACCAAAAAACGGTTGCCAAATAGGATCGTCCCCGGTCGGCCCGCCATAAGGTGCTTCTCCGTTTCTGTCCGGGGTATAGTTACACTTGTCAATGTCTACACTAACCCCCGGTTCTGGGAGCAGAACATAGTAATCTTTGGGTGGCGGCTTTTTCCATCCAGATAGGTATTTTTTCAGTTCTACCTTCCGATAGTTTAAGCCGGTGATGGCAGCTTTCTCCATATCATCAATTACGCGCTGAGAACAAATGACTGAATGACGCCAGCAAAATGGATCTGTAAATCCTATGTCTAGAAAGCAGCACCATACACTCCCTGTTTCAATAGAAATCCAATGATCATTTTTCAAAAATGCATCTCTTTTCTGACCCATTTGGCCTGATGCGTCATCTCCCGTTTGGGCGTATCTCTCACCACCCCACGAACGAGATAACGCATCTGGTTTTATAGTAAATATTTTCGGTTTCATTTGCTGATCCATTGCGAAATAAATAGTTCAATTTGGTCACGAGCTTGACGTTCTGAAATTGTTCCTTTTTGCAAGGCTTCATCTATTTCATCAAGCATGGATTTCCATTTCAAATTGTATTTATGATGATTATGTAGTCTCCGGTGGATCGATGGAGAGAGCCATTTACCATATGCCGGATTATTCACATCAAATCCATGGGCCGCAAACTTATTTCTGAATTGATAAGGCAGGACGTGATGAGCCTGTTTGTTCTTGGGTATCGTTTTACCACTTGCACGCGCGGATTTTATCATTTCATCTCGAAGTTGGCCGTGATGTCCAACCCGCAAGATCCCTATTTCATACAGTTTTTTGCGGATGTTGAATTTCAGCCCAGCTTTGGCCATCAATTCACGTCCTAGCTTAATGCTCAGCTTTTGGGCACCTCGAATGGCATTCACCACCCTTTTGCGTTGCGTTGCGGCCAATCCCTTAAAAAGAGTGAATTCCGTTCCATCCGGCAATTTGAATTTAATCCCCCGAGCTTTGGTGCTGGCAGTCACGATAAATGGCAAATATGCTGCGGCAGCATAATAGTTGCCGTCTAATATTTCCGATGTCGCCAGCACCCAATCCAACGGCTCACTGGCTAAAGTGATGCCTGCCAGATAGAGATTAGCTACCAATGATGTACGCTGGGCTACTATTTTAACCGCTCCAAATCGAGCCAGCTGAAATGCAGAGTGCCTGTCATAATCGATCAATTCTTTTTGAATGGTCGGCAGAATTTGATGGATTTGGGTAAAGAGTTCCTGAGCGGCATCAACAACATTAGCATCTCTTAGGCCTATTTCAATGAAATGCTGGTTGTCCTTGAACCCTTGCCTGGAGTTGGCTTCTGCATTATTGAAAGTGAAACGCACTAAATCGTTTTCTTCCAGTTCACCGAGTACCTTTTCCGCAATATGTCCATATATAAAATAATACGCACTGATTACTTGGTGTTCTGTGGGTGTCTGACTTTTTCTGTTTGCATCAGAGGGAGGGCGGGGTAGGGAATCATCTGAAAGGGGGAAGAAGGTATAGTCGCTTCTGTCTACCATCTGGCCATCACTAATTACTTTTATTTCTACTTTGGAATGAGACCATGACTCCTTGGCATCTGGGGAATGTTTTTTTGCAGTGGGCAGCTTCAGGATTTCGGGAGCATATCGATAAAAAAGAAAGAGATTTGGTGTTCCTTTTTGTGTAGGATTTTCAGGGTAATAATAGCTTTTTTTTCCGTCAGGGCCTTTGATGTTGATGAGGTTGAATTCTGTTCCATCAATCAACATCTTTGGATTCTTCGGAATCCCAGCTGTTTTGCGGGCACGTGGAATGACTAAATTCCACTTTGGATTTTCGGTCATTTTTGCAATATTCGAAGTTAAGTTGACCACACACTCAAAACCGGTAACTTTCCCAATTTGGAAATATGTGCTCCCATTCACTGTGCGTTGTCCCCGTTCGCCGTGAATACACGTGCTCATTTTGTTTGTGAAAACAAAATGCAAATCACATTCAAAACTTTTCAGGTTTGAATTGTCTTTCATCGGTTCCAGTGCTTTGGTTGGAACCACTGCCAAGTGGGTTAGCGGCCCATGGCTGGGATTTCCACGCCACTCATATGGAAAAGGTGAATTTGGGAAAACCCATGTTTGCAAATTCATAAGTCCAACACTGTTATCAAATGCTGTAACCCGAACGTCAGGGCCTTTGTTGCCTCCAAAATTGGTGTAGTCAAATACGATGTTATCTTGTTTGATTGGGAATATATCCGGCTTTTCAATGGTATGCAGAATGATAGTTGCGTACGCTCGACTGGATAATCCCGCTGCATTCGTAGCCGAGTGAAAGGATACAACTCTGCTGCCGCCCTTTGGTCTTGGAATGCGAATGGAACTGCGAAATTTAAAACGATGATCAGAAGGCTTGAATGGTGTTGGTGTGAAACTTTTATTTACCTTGTTGGTCAGTGTAATGGAACTAGTTGCTTTGCCATCCACATATACGAATAGTTTAGTAACTTTGTCTCTTGAGTATTGTGATAAATGGTCTGCAAACTGCCCTCCAATATCGGCGGACAGCACTTGGTAGCGTGAGTTTTGGTCTGATTCCCAATACAATTTGGGAAGAATTGAAGTGATTTTAAGTGATGAAATTGGCGGCTGTTCGTACTCAGGCAATCTTGTGAATTGTCCACTGACTGGGTCAAACCCTATCATCTCAATTTCAAAAATGGCAGGTGGGGACTCAGGGAGCGTTTCATTATGCGGGACTTGGGGTTTCGGGGGGATTGGAGTTTCTTTGGGAGGCAATGGAATCCCCAACCGAAGCGCCTGCCGCAATTCAGCCAATGTATATCCCTCAGGTGATGGAGGTATGGAATTGTCTGATTGGGCGCTCAGTGTGTTTAGAACCCAAAGGAGTGCGGCGAAAGTAGCGGTTAGGACGGGTTTGTTGCTCATTAATTCGAGGGGATCAAACCTAGTTCAAAAACACAAACTCCTTCACGTTGAAAAGCACGTGGCAGAGATCGCTCCAGGCTTTTTCGGCGGGTTGTTTTTCGCCGTGGGCTTTGGCTTGCGTTTGGAGGAAAGTGAAGGCGGCGTTTTTTTCGTTGGCATTGGGTGGGCGACCGAAGGCGGTTTCGTAGGCGGCGTCGATGCGGTCGGGTTCGTTTACTGTGAGTATGCGTTTGGCCCAGAGTTTGGATTGCTCCACCACGAAGGGGTCGTTCATCAGGATGAGTGCTTGGGCGGGAACGTTTGACGAAGTGCGGCGGCCGAAGGTGGTGAGCGGCAGCGGGAGGTCGAAGGCGAGCATCATCGGCGAAAGAAAATTGCGGCGCACCTCCTGATAAATTGTGCGGCGGCCCGCGCCATCGAGCGGCCCTTTGCGCCCCGGACGGCCGCGGCCTTCCATAAATGGCGTGAGGTGCACAGCCACGGGCGGGCCGTACATTTTTTTGTCCAACCGGCCGGACACCGCGAGGATGGCATCGCGGATGGCTTCGCCTTGCAGCCGCCGCACGCGCATTCGGTGCAGCAGTGTGTTGGCGGGGTCTTTGGTTTCGTTGGCAGCGTTGGATGGTTTGCTGCTCATTTGGTAGGTGCGCGAGAGCATAATTTCACGGATGAGTTTTTTGGTGGACCATCCGTTTTTCACCAGCCGTTGCGCCAGCCAATCGAGCAATTCCGGATGTGTCGGCGCTTCGCCGAGCACACCAAAATTATCCGTGCTCGGTACAATGCCGCGTCCTAAAAGATGATGCCAAATGCGATTGGCATAAACGCGGGCGGTCAGCGGATTTGCCGCATCGGCGATGTGATTGGCCAGCGTGATGCGGCCAGAACCGGCGGGCACCGGTGGATGTTCGCCCACGAGTGCGGTGAGGAAACGGCGCGGCACTTCCGCGCCAAGATTTCCGTGCCCGCCGCGAATGAACACTTTTTCATTCCGAGCCGTGCCCTCCAGCATCACCGGTACCGTGGCCGGAGCCGACACAGCGTTGGCACGTTGCAGATATTTTTTTAGCATCGTTGTCGCTTTGGGGTCGCTCAACTTAACGATCGGCGCCAATCGGGGTACCGCGCTGGTGGGGGGCTTGCCGTTATCAGATATCCAAAGCTCGCGCACCGCCGCGTAGCCATCGGGCTTCAATCCTTTGCCGTTGTGAATTGGGCTGGAGAGATCGGCAAATTCCAAATAGCAGTGGTGCCCTTTCCACATCGCCACGTTAAAGGTCACCCAATGCGGCTGCTCGTTGTTGAGCGTGCGGGTGTTGCCACCGTAAATTGGATTTTGAATGATTTTGAAATTATCAATCACCACATTCACGCGCACATCGCGCCCAAGTGCCAAAAGGTGGATATGGTTTTCGGAAATCTCAAATGTCTGCGACCGTAGCGTGCCCTGAAATTTTCTGCCCAACAATCCGCTGTGCAGCCAACCTGCCGGCACGCCACGGAGGCCATCGGTTTCCACGGTGAACTCGCCGGGCGTTGTCAGCGCATTCGTCCACGCCGCGCCGTCGGCAAACCAATCTTTTCCCACGCTGCGGCGAATGTCGGAAATCAAACGGTAGTCCTTCGGGGCGTCAGCAGCTTTGAGAACGGCAACGGGTTTGAGTTGTGCCTCGAACATTTTTTTCAATACTTCTTTCATTTTCGCCAACGCCTTCTGCGTGTCGCCGAACTTCGCGGGACCATCCACCGAACCGTGCGAAAAACTGCCGCTCTCAATCATCCCGTAGAGCGCATAAAAATCGCGGGTGCTGATGGCGTCGAATTTATGATCGTGACAGCGCGCGCAGGCGATGGTCATTCCTTGAAACGCTTTGCCGATGACGTCGATTTGGTTGTCGATGATTTCGGCTTGGTACGCGCGGATGTCCACCGGCGAATGGCAATGCTGCCCCATCCACCACCATGCGGTGGCGAGGCGGCTCTCGTTCCAGCCGCCGTCCTTGTCAAAGCGCGGTTTGATTTGGTCGCCGGCGATGTGTTCCTTCACGAAACGATCGTAGGGCACATCGTCATTGAAGGCGCGGATCACATAATCACGATAGCGCCACACTTCCTGATTCATAAAATCGAACTCGTGCCCGAACGTCTCCGCGTAGCGCATCAGGTCGAGCCAATGGCGCGCCCAGCGTTCACCGAATTGCGGCGCGGCAAGCAGTTCGTCCACCACCTTCTCAAAGGCCTTGGGCGAGTTGTCCGCCATAAACGCCTCCACCTGCGCCGGCCTGGGCGGCAGGCCGATGAGATCAAAATACGCGCGGCGAATGAGCGCGCGTTTATCGGCCGGACCGGTAGGCTTGAGCCCGGCAGCTTCCAGCTTGGCGAGGATGAATTGATCGATCGGCGACGCGGGCCAGTCGGCCTGTTTCACCTTGGGCGGGGCGCCGGCCTGAACCGGTTGCCAAGCCCAATGCTCGGCCTTGCGCTTGGCGAGGTCGAACTGCTCCCGAGCGCCCGGCCCCACAGCCGCTTCCTTGGGCCACGGCGCACCGCGCTTTACCCACTCTGTGAAGTCGGCAATCTGCTGATCACTTAACTTGCCGCGTGGCGGCATTTCGAGATCCACGTTGTCGTACTCGATGGCTTCGATGAGCAGGCTCTGTGCTGGCTTGCCGGAAACTATCGCCGGCCCGGTATCGCCGCCCTTGAACACGCCGGCGCGATGATCGAGCATCAGATCGCCCTTCAGTTTCTTGGCGTCAGCGCTGTGGCATTTGTAGCAATGCTCAGCCAGCACGGGGCGGATTTTCTTTTCAAAGAACTCGAGGTCCGCCGCGGTGAATTCAGCAGCGGCTAACGGCCAAGCCGTCAAAAAAAACAAAGTGAACAGTCGTCTCATTTTAGGTTTTTATTTTCTGTTTTTGTGATGCCGCCGTGTTGGCGCAGGAAATTAGAAACGTCGCGATGTTCCGCTGCAAGATCGAGTGGTCGATCACCGGCGCGGTCTTTTGTGTTCACCTTCGCGCCATGAGCCACTAGCAGTTTGACCACCGCCAAATGCCCGTCGCGCGCGGCCAAGTGCAGAGGCGTCCACGCGGGGCCGTACGCGGTGGCGTTCAAGTTTGCGTCGGCGGCGATGAGTTCTTCGGCGGCGGCGATGTCGCCGGATTGGGCGGCTTGGTGGAGGGGTTTGGGGTCGTTGATGAACGGGCGAATGATGATGTACTGAATCCCCGTGGAAACAGCGGTGCAACCGGCCAACAACGCCGTGGCCACAATGAGTGGTGTAAACAATTTGAACCGCGTGAGCATCTGCATCGAGTGTACGACATGGCGCACAAAAATCAATTCACCGTTTGCTTGGATTGTGGGGAATTTTTGCGCATCGTCGCGGGCCGTTTATGAGTAGTTCCAAACATATTGAAAATCCGGATGTGGTTTTGATCGGCAGCGGCGTGATGAGTGCCACGCTGGGAGGCGTGCTGAAAAATCTACAACCGGACCTGAAAATTCAGCTCTATGAGGTCACCCCCGAGCTGGCCGCGGAAAGCTCCAACGGCTGGAACAACGCCGGCACCGGGCACGCGGGCATTTGTGAACTGAGCTACACGCCCAATCGCGGCGCGGACGGCGAGGTGGATGTGAGCAAGGCGATTGAGATTTTTGACCAGTTCGAGCAGTCCAAGTATTTCTGGGGCTACGCCGTCCGCAGCGGGATGATTGAGGATCCCAGCCAATTCGTGAATCCCGTGCCGCATATCGCTTTCGTGTATGGGCAGGAACAGGTGGACTTCCTCCGCTCGCGGCACAAGGGCATGAGTGCCCATCATTTTTTCAGCAGCATGGAATACACCGCGGACCGCGACACGGTCCGCGAATGGGCGCCGCTCCTGTTGGCCGGACGCGATGAGACGCCCATTGCCGCCACCAAGATGGATCGCGGCACGGATGTGAATTTCGGCGCGCTCTCCGAGTTGCTCGTGCAATGGCTCGGCAAACAGGACGGTGGCGGTTACGCCACTGAACATCGCGTAACCGATCTGACCCGCACGAAGGACGGCTGGGATGTGGAGGTGAAAGATCTGCAAAGTGGCCGTACCTTTACCAACTCAGCAAAGTTTGTCTTCATCGGCGCCGGCGGCGGAAGTTTGCCCTTGCTGCAAAAGAGCGGCATCGCCGAGAGTAAAGGCTTCGGCGGATTTCCCATCGGCGGCCAATGGCTCGTCTGCCACAAACCGGAGATCGTGGAGCAACACGTCGCCAAAGTGTACGGCATGTCGCCCGGCGCCGCACCCACCATGGCCGTGCCGCACTTGGATACGCGCATCATCGACGGCAAAAAAGCGCTGCTCTTCGGTCCGTACGCCGCGTGGACCACAAAATTTCTCCACGGCGGCGGCAGTTTCTGGGATTTGCCCGGGTCCATCCGGATGGACAACATCGCCTCGCTGATCAAGGTCGGTCTGCACAACATCCCCCTCGTCACGTATCTGATGCAGCAAGGCACCCAAAGCATGAACACGCGCATGAAAGAGCTGCGCAATTTTTATCCCGACGCCAGCACGGATGATTGGGAACTCATCGACGCCGGCATCCGCGTGCAGGCCATTAAGAAGGAAGACGGCGATGCTGGCATCGTGCACTTCGGCACCGAGGTCATTTCCGACCAAGACAAAACCCTCTCCGCCCTGCTCGGCGCCTCACCCGGGGCGTCCGTCTCCACCAACATCATTTTGGAAATTGTGCAGGATTCCTTCGGTGACCTGCTCAAGACCGACGCTGGCCACGAGCGCATGAAGGCGATGATCCCGTCCTACGACGAAAATCTCATCGACCCCAAAAACGCCGCCCGCCAAGCCGCTCTCAGCGAAGAAGCCGAGCAATCACTGCAGTTAATTTGAAAAAAAGACCGCCCTCCTCATCATCGATTCAGACTAGGAAATAAGATTGGTTTCACAACTCCATTTCAATTAGCCTATTCCTATGACAGGCATTTCGTATATGGTGGATGAAGAAGGCCGCAAGACGGCGGCGGTGGTTGACCTGCGGCGGCACGGCAGTGCTTGGGAGGATTTTTATGATGGACTCATGGCCGATTCCCGCGCCAAGGAACCGCGCGAAAGCCTCGCCTCAGTGAAGCGCCGCCACGCCCGCCGCAAGGCCAATGGCTGATTTCACAGTCAGCTTCGCACGCTCGGCCCGCAAGGAGTTGGAGAATCTTCCGAACGCCATCGCGGATCGCGCTTTGGGACGCATCGAAAAACTTGCCACCGATCCTCGCCCACGTGGCGCAACCAAACTTCGTGGCCAGAAAAATCTTTGGCGAATTCGAACCGGCGACTATCGCATCATCTTTTCAATCGATGACAAAGTGGAGGAAATTGATATCACCCACATCCGCCACCGAAGAGATGTCTATCGAGACATTTAGTTATGACTTCCCCTCTTCGCATCGGCATCGAGATTGGCGGCACGAAACAGCAAATCGTGGTGGGCGATGCGGAGGGGCGCATTATTGATCGTTGCCGATTCAGCGTGGATCCCAGCGGCGGCGGCCCCGCTATTCGCGAACGGATCGCCGAAGAGCTGCCCCCGATTTTGGCGGATCATCATCCCGAACGCATCGGCGTGGGCTTTGGCGGGCCGATCGATATCACCACCGGCACCGTTGCCGTTTCACACCAGATCGAAGGCTGGAGCGGGTTCCCCTTGCGCGATTGGCTCAACGAACTTTTCCAACTGCCCGTGGTGGTGGAAAACGACGCCAACACGGCCGCCCTTG
Source organism: Limisphaerales bacterium (assembly GCA_014382585.1). Taxonomy (NCBI): domain Bacteria; kingdom Pseudomonadati; phylum Verrucomicrobiota; class Verrucomicrobiia; order Limisphaerales; species Limisphaerales bacterium. The sequence goes on from JACNJL010000045.1 coordinate 28,425, forward strand.
CCGAGGCGATGCGCGGAGCCGGGCGCGGCTTCGATCCCGCCTTTTACATGAACATGGGCAGCGGCGTCGGCGGCGGGCTCATCATCGACGGGAAGATTTATCACGGCGACACGCCCGGCGAAGTGGAGGTCGGCCATCTGCGTCTGGATCCGGACGGCACCACCGTGGAAGATCGCTGCTCCGGCTGGGCCGTTGACCGCGCCATCCGCACCGCCTTGAGCACGCACCCCCAAAGCCTCCTCCACACCCTCTGCGACGACACGCCCGGCGGCGAAGCCAAGCATCTCCCCGAAGCCTTGGCGCAAAACGATTCCTTGGCTCAGGACATCCTCGCCACCACCACCCGCCAGCTCGCCTTTGCGTTATCGCACGTGACGCACTTGTTCCACCCCCAAGTCATCACCCTCGGCGGCGGCTTATCCCTGATTGGGGTTCCCCTTCGCAAAAGCATCGAACAACAACTGCCCGATTCCCTGATGGAGATTTACGGCAACGGCCCCCAAATCAAACTCGCCGAACTCGACGAAGACGCCGTGCCGGCGGGGGCGTTACTCCTCTGAACAGGACTCACCGTCCACGTCGGCTTTGCCGTAGAACTTCACGCCGCGCTCGATTTTTTCGCGGCTGTTTTGTTGGCGCCAGTCGTTGGTGTCGCGGAGGCTATAGACGCAGCCGCAGTATTCCTGCTGGTAAAACTCCTCGCGCTTGGAGAGTTCGATCATGCGGGCTGCCCCGCCTTGCTTGCGCCAGTTGAAGGTCCAGTAGGTCATGTCCTCCCAACGCGCAGCGGCGCGGGTACCGCTGGCGTTGATTTGATCCATGTTTTTCCAACGGGAAATGCCCAGAGTGCTGCTGATTAAATTAAATCCGTTTTCAGCCGCATACAAAGCCGTCCGCTCGAAGCGCATATCAAAGCACACGGTACAGCGCGCGCCGCGCTCGGGTTCCTGCTCCAGGCCGCGTACGCGCTCGAACCAGTTGTCCGTGTCGTAATCCGCATCCACAAACTCCATACCAAGCTTCTCGGCGTACCGGATATTCTCCTCCTTGCGCAGCTCGTACTCGGTGCGCGGGTGGATGTTGGGGTTGTAGAAAAAAATCGTGGTCTCAATCCCGCTCGCGGCCATGGCGTCCATCACCTCGCCTGAGCACGGCGCGCAGCACGAGTGCATGAGAATGCGCTGCTCCCCGTTAGGAGTTTCCAATGTCGGCCGCGCGTAATTCTCTAGCGTAAAGTCAGCCATATTAGTGCTGCCGTGTTTTGAATGTCTGCTGGTGGTTGTTACGCGGATTGAAAATGGTATAGCTTTTGCCATCGGCGGCCACGGACATTTTCAGCGCAATGGCCTTGCAATCCTTGGGTTCGCCAAGGTTGGCGATGTGATCTTCGGCCGTGTTGTTTTGTTTGCCATCCGCTCGAAGATTTTTATGCACTTGATACATGGCCTGAATGGATTTGGTGGAGGTCAGGGCGGCAAAGGCGGTGGGCGAGCAGCCTTTGGTGTGGCCGTTGTTCATCACGCTCACGGTCGGAGCCACGCTCTTGATCAGCACGGGGTTGTTGCTGGTGGCGAGGCCATGATGGTTCACCTGATACACATCCACGGTGCCCACGCGATTGACTGGCTCCACCAGCTTGGCCTCCATGTTCCAGGTAAGATCACCGCAATCCAGAAAGCGGAAGCCACCTACCGTGATCAGCGATGCCACGCTGTTGGCATTGTCGGATAAATCCTCGGACTTGGCGGGCACGGAGCCGGCCAGCGGATTCTTCTTTGCCCCTTTCGGAGCGGCGATGAATTTCCGGGCCGCCGCCACGAAGGTGAGTTCCACCGGGAGCGCGCCTACTAATTGCTGCAACGGCAGTTTCGCGCCGGGCTGCACGATTTCGCGGCCATCGACTTTCATGTTTTTGTATGGGCGCACTTTGAGAATGAACGCCGGATCCCGCCGGTTGCGGTCCGGGCTGCGCACGGGAATCCCATTATCATACACCATGCCGATGGGCATCAACTGGCTGAGTGGTGCGGCGCCGCCAAAATGATCCCCGTGAAAATGAGTGGTAATCAGAAAATCGATCTTCTTGAGCTTGGCCTGCTGAGTCGCCACCGCATGAATCCGCTCGGCATCGCGGGTGCCCGGGTTGCCCGTATCGATGAGAATCGATTCGCCGGCCGGCGTCACAATCAATGTGGCCGCCCCGCCTTCCACATCCACCCAATAAATGTCCAAGCCCCTTGTTTCCCGTGCGGAGGCATTCCAATTCAACAAGACCACCAAAGCCAAAAGCATGCGTTTCATTGCGGCCATCTTCCACATCTGGCGCAAAAATGCAATGGGATTGGCCTGATAAAAGGCTGGCTTTAAATGTCTGGTTCGGTCACATTTTCCTGATGAAGATGCCCTTTATATTGAAACTCATTCCTGTCACCTTTGTTGCCGCCGGATTATTTCTTGGCTGCGGAGAAGCTCACGACCACGATCACGACCACGATCACGATGGTGACGGCAAACCGGACCACGGCCCGGGCGAGCACGGCGCCTCGGCCAAAGGCGATGATTACCCGCTCAAAACCTGTCTGGTGTCCGATGAGGATCTCGAAAGCATGGGCGGCGCCTTCGTCCACAAGCACGAAGGTGTGACCGTGAAGTTTTGCTGCGAAGGCTGCGTGGAGGATTTCCAAAAGGATCCCAAGAAATTCCTGGCCAAACTCGAGGCCGCCAAGAAGGGCGAACTGCCCAAGCCCACCACGGAAACTCCTGATGAAGGGGAGAAGCCGAAAGAACCAGGCGAATCCAGTGAGGAAACCGAGGGCGGCGAAAAACCCGCGCCGACTCCCCAAGAATCCTCCGAGTAAACTCGGCGCCCGTTGAACACGGGCCACTGGGGAAACGTCTCACAACAAGCTGATGCGTGCCCTGCTGATTATTTGCCTCTTGCAGCCCGTCTTCACCGGACGGGCTGCGGAGCATTTACCCCAAGCTATTGATCGACTGATTGCCTCCAAGGCTGGGGACCAACCGCTGGCCGGGCCGGCTTCGGATGCGGAATTCCTTCGGCGCGCCACGCTGGATTTTACCGGGCGCATTCCCACAAGGGAGCAAGTGCAGCAGTTCCTCACGGATCCGGCGAAAGATAAGCGGACGCGTTTGATCGACCGGTTGTTCGCGGATCCGCTCTGGGCCGAAACGATGGCGGAACGGTTTCACGTGATGCTGATGGAGCGGCGCGGCGAGGACGGAGAATGGCGCCAGTGGCTTGCCAAATCGTTTGCTACAAATAAACCGTGGGATGCGATGGTGGGCGAAATGGTCGCGCCGGAATTTTCGAACGAGGCAAAACGCGGCGCCGGATTTTTTCTCACCAAGCGACTGGAGAAATACGGGCAAAATCCCACCGACTATCCGGGCCTCACGCGCGATGTGGGGCGGATGTTTATGGGCGTGGATCTCCAATGCGCGCAATGTCACCGTCACCTTTCGGTGAAGGATTACAAGCAGGTGGATTTTCAGGGGCTGTACTCCGCTTTTTCAAACGTTCGTCTGCAGCGAACCAACGAAACCATTCGAGTGGCCTGGGCGTCGGAGGGGTTGCTAAATAAGAAACTGGAATACAGCTCGGTGTTTAGTGAAACAAAAAAAATGACCGGCCCACGGGTGCCTTTCGGCGAGGAGATTACAATCCCGGTTTTTGAAAAAGGCAAGGAGTGGTCGGTAAAAGAGGACCGCAAATTGAAAATTACCGGCGTGCCGGCGTTTAGCCCGCTTCAGGAAATCGCTTCGCGGATGGCTACGCCAGACAACCCATTTTTCGCACGCAACATCGCCAATCGCGCGTGGTTTCTGATGATGGGCCGCGGCCTCATCGAGCCGCTGGATCTTGCCCACTCGAAAAATCCGCCCTCGCATCCGGAGTTGCTCGATCTGTTGGCCAAGGAATTGGTGGCGAACAAGTTCGATCTCAAGTGGCTTTTTCGCGAACTGGCCCTTACGCAAACATATCAGCGCAGTAGCGTTTTGCCCAAAGGCGGGGTGTCAGAAAATTTATTTGTCGCGGCAAAAGAACGCCCAATCGCGGCGGAGGTGCTGCTGCGCAATGTGCTACTTGCCACGGGTGAGCGCGAACGTGTGGCCAAGCTGGAAGAGGAAAATGAGCATTCGCTAAAAAATTTCAAGGAGCTATTCCAGGCCACATTCGCCAACGCCCCGCGCGAGCCGGAACTGGCTGTCAACGCTACACTCAAGGCGGCGCTTTTTCTTCGCAATAATGATACGCTGCTGTGGCTGGTGAAAAGGCGTGACGGCAATCTCGTCGATCGGTTGGTTCAATTGAAGGAACCGGCGAAGATTGCCGATGCCGTTTTCCTAAACGTCCTGTCGCGCATGCCGACGAAGGAGGAACAGTCGATGGTGAAATCGTTCCTAAAAAAACAAACCAATCGCGACCGCGCGCTGGGCGACTTGGTGTGGGCGTTGTTGTCGTCCACGGAATTTTTTGTGAACCACTGAATGATGATGGTTTTTATTTTTAACACAGAGACACAGAGAGCACCGCGGAACGAAAAATATTCTCTCTGTGGAACTCTGTATCCCTGTGCCCTCAGTGTTAAAAAATGAACCATCCACTCTGCAACGCCACCGAGCACGCACTGTCCCGCCGGCAGTGGCTCGGCGGTATGGGAGGGGCGGCCGCGGCGGGAGCGTTGGGCGGATTGATTTCTCCAGCCTCGGGCGAGATGCTCAAGAATAAAGAAAAACAGGTGCTCTTCATTTGGCTCGATGGCGGAATGAGCCAGCTCGAGAGTTGGGATCCCAAGCCGAACACGCAGTTTGGCGGGCCGTTCCGCAGCATTCCCACCAATTTGCCGGGCGTGCACGTGAGCGAGTTGATGCCGCGGATGGCAAGGAAAATGGACAAGATTTGCCTCGTGCGCGGCATTTGCACGAAGGACAATTCGCACTCGCGGGGCGTGGCCCGCATTCAACGTGGGGATCCAAAAAACCGCGGCGTGATTTATCCGTACATTGGTTCGGCGATCGCCAAGCTGATGGGGCCGACCGCCAGCGGCTTGCCGCCCTACGTTTGGGTGAAGCCCGGCAGCGGCGGGTTCAAGCCCTCGGACGCTGGTTTCCTTGGTCCCAAATTTGGTGCGCTGGCGTTTGGCGACGGACAGCCGCCACCGAATTTTGTCCGGCCCAAATCACTCTCGGCGGAGCAGGACGCCTCCCGCAATGAACTGCGCCGTGCGTTAAATCTCAACTACGCTCAACCGCGTCGCAAGGCAAACACCGAGGCCAACTCGTTTGTGTTCGACTCCGCCGATGCGCTGCTTGCGCGCAGCGATATTTTTGATACCACCCAATATCCGCGCAAAGAAAAGGAACGCTACGGCGAGCACTTGCTTGGTGAGCATATGTTGATCGGCCGCAAACTGCTCGAGGCCGGTTGCCGGTTTGTGAAGGTCAACAGCTACGGCTGGGATACGCACGGCGATAATTTTAACGGCAGCACCTCACTCGTCGGTAGATTTGATCAAGCATTTGCCGCCGTACTCGAAGACCTCGAGGCGACCGGCCGGCTCGATCACACACTGGTGATTGCGATGAGCGAATTTGGCCGCACCCCGCGCATTAACGGCCACGCTGGGCGCGATCATTGGCCCGAAGCCTGGTCCATCGCCATGACCGGCTGCGGCCTCAATCGTGGGGTGGTGCTCGGCGAAACCAACGCCACTGGGACGTTTGTCAAAGGCGACGCGTGGGACATCGGCCATCTTTTTCACACATGGTTCCACGCGCTCGGTATCAACTCGCACGGCATTGAATTTGACAACGGCGGGCAACCCCTGCCCATTGCCCACGACGATATGGGCGTCATCCCCGGAGCGCTCGCCTAATGGCTGATTCAACAAAACAACCCGAGCCGAAGCAGATGCAGGAATTGAAGGCCGACCGACAACTGCTTTGCACGCGCTTCAGTCCCGACGGCACCCACCTCATCGCTGGCGGCATGGATGGCAACGTTCACCGCTGGCACGAAGCCGAGCTGGTGATGGAAAAAAAAGAGAAAACCAAGGACAGCGAACAAACGGTCACTGAAAAGAAAATCGAGTGGCAACCTTTACCCGCGATGAACGGGCACCGCGCGTGGGTTGGCGCGCTGGAATTCCATCCGAAAGCCAAACAGATTTTTACCGGCGACAGCTGGGGCCAACTGCGCTGCACCGATTACGAAGGCGAAAAACCGAAAGAACACTGGAGCATTACGGACGCTCACGACGGCTGGCTGCGGCAGCTCGCTGTGGACGAAAAGCATCTGGCCACCGTTGGCCGCGATGGTGCGGTGCGGGTATGGACCCACACAGGCAAACGCATCGCGGAATGGAAAGGCGCGGAGGAAATTTTTGCCGTGACCATCCAGCCCGATGGTAAGCGGGTCGTTTTCGGCGATGCAAAAGGTGTGGTGCGTGTGTGGGATTTCGCCGCGAAAAAAATTGAACGCGAATGCTCACTCGAAGGATTTTACAAACTTGCGCGCATTCAGGATGTGTGCGGTTTGAGGCGGTTAATGTTTCTTGACGGCGGCAAAACACTTCTCGCCGTCGGCTGCGCGCCCACTGACGGAGGCACGATGCAAGGCATCCCCACGCTCGACTGGCTCGATTACACCTCCGGTAAATCAAAACACCGCTACCAATTTGGCGTCGAAAACGATGCCTTCATCAACGATGTCGCCGAGCATCCTGACGGTTATCTCCTCTGCGGCACCAGCGGCGTGACCGGTCGCGGCACCACATTTTTCATTCGCCCCGGTGAGAACGAGTCGTTTTATTCAAACACCAAAATTGCCAATATCCACGCCCTCGCTCTGCACCCGGATAAAAAACGATTCCTCCTCACCAGCACCAATCGGGGCAGCAACGGTAACGGTCGACGTCTCGACAAAGAGGGAAATTACGTGGGCAACTACTCGCCGGTGCACGTGATGGAATTGCCCGCTTAAGCCCGCTTAAGCCCGCTTAATTCAAGCCCGCTTAATTCAAAAAGCGAAAATCCAAACTGGCATAAAGGCCGTGAAAGAATTGAGTCCAGGCATGGATGGGATCTGTTTTATGAGCTAGAAATTTCAACACAATTTCACGTTCGCGCGCGGTGGGACTGCGGCCGAGGGTTTGGCGGTAGGCTTGGCGGATGCGGGCGGGGTCGTTGGGGAGTTTTTCGGTGAGCAGGCGCTGCGCCGCGGCGGCGGCCTGGGTGCGGACGAAGGGGCTGTTCATCAGGAAGAGCGCTTGCGTCGGAACGCTGCTGGTGGTGCGTTCGCCGACGACAAGGTTGGGGTCGGCAAAGTCGAATACGGCTAGAATTTCCAATGGCGTGTTCCGGAACACGGGCGCGTAAAGGCTGCGGCGGGTGTCCTCGAATTGGTAACCGTATTCGGTGGTGGTGCCGGGTTTGATCGTGTTCCCGCCCGATTTCGTATCCAGCTGGCCGCTGACGGACAGCACCGCATCGCGAATGGCCTCGGCTTGAAGGCGGCGGCGGTTTTGCCGCCAGTGCAATTTATTTTCAATGTCCACCTGTTCTTGATTTGAGTCTCCTGATTCAGAGCTCAATTGATACACCCGCGAGAGGACAATTTCGCGGATGAGTTTTTTCACCGACCAACCTTCATCGACGAAGCGCGCAGCGAGGTGATCGAGCAAGGCTTGATCGGTAGGAAGCCGACCGCTGTGGCCAAAGTTATCCATGCTCGGCACGATGCCTTTGCCGAAAAGATGATGCCACACGCGATTCACAAACACGCGTGAGGTGAGTGGATGATTCGCGCTGGCGAGCCAGTTGGCAAGTTCGGCGCGGCCGCTGGTTTTGGCGTCGATTATTGGCTCGGGGCCACGGTTCAGCACGCGGATAAAACTGCGCGGGGTTTTGGGTCCGGCGTTGTGCGCGTTGCCGCGAATGGCAATTTGGATGTCGCCAGGGTTCTCGCCCTCATCAGCGGCGATGATTTGTGGTTGCTTCACGGCCGTTTTTTGCAGCGCCTTCAATTCCGCCTCCATTTTTTTCAACATTGCCTGCGCGGCCTTGCCTTCCGGCTTGGGCGCGGGCTTCGCCACTGCCGGCGCGTTCTTCGATAACATTTGCACTGCATCGGCAATCACGTGCGCGGTGGTTCCCTTTGTGGAAATCACCACTGCTTCCCATTCGCCCACGAGAAAATCAAACGTCCCCAGCGAAATGAAATGGCCGTCAATCGGTGGCCGCTTGGTTTGGTCGATGAACTTCGTCACCTCGCCGTCCGCATGCCGAATGAGCACCGGCACTTTGGCATCACGATTGGTGCCGTGCGTGTACGCCACCCGCACCTCAAATTTTCCGTCGCCGGGAATCTTCACCCGATACGTCACCGACTTGTCGCCTTTGCCCACCGCGCCGTCATGAATGTAATTCGCGCCCACGTATCCTTGATTGGAAGTCGATCGCGTCCAATCGCCCTTCAGCTTCGCCTGCAAATCGTCCACCACAATGCCGGGCAAACTCGCCACCGGAACCGGCCCGCCGGTTTTTCCGCCGAGCTGTTTCTTTAGCGCGGCGATTACCTTTTGCTTCGCGCCAATCGCCGCTGCATGTTTCTCGGCCAAAGCCGCCTCCTTTGCCGACATCGGCAGCGGACGTTTGTTCCACGTGGACACATTACTGTGAATCACCACCTTCGTGCTTTTGAAAATGCCCGCCATTCCGTAGTAGTCCTCCGTGCGGATGGGATCAAATTTGTGGTCGTGACAGCGCGCGCAGCCGATGGTGAGCCCCATAAACGCCTTGCCCATCGTGTCGAGCTGCTCGTCCACGATGTCCATCTCCAGAATGGTCTTGTCCTGCAGCTCGTAATTCGTTGGGCCGAGCAGCAGAAATGCCGTGGCCGTGAGCCGCTCGCGCTGCTGCTCCAGCGTGCCGCCGGGGATGAGGTCGCCCGCGATTTGTTCGCGAATGAATTCCGTGAATGGCTTGTCGGCGTTGAAGGCGTTCACCACATAATCGCGATACCGCCACGCGTCTTTCATTAGCAACGTGCGGCCGCCACCGGTGGATTCGGAAAAGCGCACCACGTCCAGCCAATGCCGTCCCCAGCGTTCGCCGAAATGCGGGCTGGCCAACAGGGTGTCGACGGTGTTTTCGATTGCGGCTTGGCGATTGACGATTGCCGCTCTTTCGAATGCCGCCATTTGTGCCGGAGTGGGCGGCAGGCCGATGAGGTCGAAATAAATACGGCGTAACAAGGTGAGGTCATCTGCGTCGCGCACCGGCTTGATGCCTTTTGCCTCCAGCGCGGAGAGCACAAAACGGTCTGTGTCTGTGCGTGGCCAATCAGTTTGCTTCACTTTGGGTGCCGGAAGTTTGCGGACGGCTTGGAAGGCCCAAAACGTTCGTGCGGCGGTAAGGTTGAGTTTCTTTTCCTCATTTGTGGATTTGCTGGAAGTGCGGGGGTCAGGCGCGCCCATGGCTACCCATTTTTCGAAATCCGCAATCTGAGCCGCCGTCAGCTTTTTTTTTGGCGGCATTTTCAAATCCGCATCCGCATGCCGGATGGCTTGGATCAACAAACTCTTCCCCACGCGCCCCGGAATGATCGCCGCACCGCTTTCGCCGCCCTTCTGCCATCCGCCCCGCCAATCCAGCCGCAGCTCGCCCTTTATTTTCTTTTCCGCGCTGTGGCATTTGTAACACTCACTCACAAGCACGGGCCGGATTTTCTTTTCAAAAAACTCAATGCCGGCCAAGTCGGCAGAATCCGCCGCGCCCACAGCTCCGCCCAAAACCAATAGCGAAATAATTATAGCGCGTGTAAAATTCATCGCTCAATTCTAGGCAAAATGGACGCCCCGTACGAGTAGAACCTTCAGGTTAATCCAAAGTCTGTCCGGCACAAACATACCTTACTTCAACTCCCGCACGCGGAGGTTGCGGAACTTCACCGTGCCGCCTTTGCCGTGGTGCTGGATGCCGAACCGGCCTTTGAGCGATTGCTTATGCTCGACCTCGGCAATGAGTTTGCCGTTGAGAAAGGTGCGGATGCGCGGTCCCTTGGCTTCCACGCGGAAATGATTCCAAGCCTCGGGCTTGAACAGATCCTTGGTGGCCTTTTTGTACGCGGCGGTTTGCTCCGGCCCTTTGGGAAACAGCCAGCCGCCCATGCCGATGCCGTACACGCCGGCCGGTTTACCGCGGTCAATCTCGCATTGATAGCCCTTGGGCTTGCCTTGGTCGCCGATGAGCCGAAAGCCGAGCCCGGAATTGAAGCCCTTGTTTTCCTGCGGGATCATCACCTCGGTCTCCACCTCGAAATCGCCCATTTGCAGTTCGCTCACCACCCAGACGTTGACCTGGGAAGACAAATGCAGCTCGCCATCCACCGCCTTGAAGGTCTCCACCTTGGCGCGCGGCTCCCAGCCCTGGGTGCTCTTGCCGTCAAACAGCGGGGTCCATTTTTCCTCAGCCATCAGCGACAGGGAAACCGTCATTAAAACCAGTGCGGCACGAATCATGTCCGCAGCATACGGACGTTCCAAATTTTTTGAAACGAAGAAATTTTGGGCCACCGATGGAGGGACGAGCCAGCGAGTCCGAGGTCGCTCCGGCATGAGGGAGGGCGCGCTTGGAGAGCCCGCCTTACCTTATTCTACGCCAGAATTTCCTTCACCACATGTCCCTCCACATCCGTTAGGCGGAAGTCGCGGCCGTCGTGGAAGTGCGTGAGGCGCTCGTGGTCGAGGCCGAGGAGGTGCAGGAGGGTGGCGTGGAAATCGTGGGTGTGCACGGGGTGATCGACGGCCTTGAGGCCGATCTCGTCGGTGGCGCCGTGGGTGATGCCGCCTTGCACGCCGCCGCCGGCGAGGAAGGTGGTGAAAGCCCAGTTATGATGCTCGCGCCCGGGTGCATCGGCTTTATTATTAAACGGCGTGCGGCCGAACTCGGTGGTCCAGACCACGAGTGTGTCGTCGAGCAGGCCGCGGCTCTTGAGGTCGGTGAGCAGACCGTAGATCGGGCGGTCCACCTGCTTGGCGAGGCGTTCGTGATCCATCATGTTGCCGTGGCTGTCCCAGTTGCCGGATGAGCCGGTGTGAATCAGCTCGATGAACCGCACCCCGCGCTCGGCCAATCGCCGGGCCGCAAGGCATTGCCAGCCAAAGCCATTGGTCTGGCCGCGCTTCAGTCCGTACAACGCGTGGGTGGCGTCGGTTTCAGCTTTGAATTCAAACGCCTCGGGCACGGCCATCTGCATGCCAAACGCCGTTTCAAACGCACGCATGCGGGTGGCTAGTTCCGGATGGGCCGGGCGCGTGTTGAGCTGCCGCGCATTGCGCCGGCGCAGGGCGGCCAGCTCCAGTTCCTGTAAGTTGCGCGACACGCGCGGGGTGATGTTCGGCACCGGGCTGGCCCCGGGCTGCACGCGGGTGCCCTGATGCGCGCCGGGCAGGAAATCCGAGCCCCACACCTGGCCGCCGGCGTAGGGCGACTGCGGCGCCAGCACCATGAACGACGGCAGGTTTTGGTTTTCCGTGCCCAACCCGTAGCTCACCCACGCGCCGAGGCTCGGCCGGCTGACGGTGAATGAGCCGGTGTGCATGCCCAGCGTGGCGTTGTAATGGTTCGAGTGGCTGGTGTGCATGCTGTTGATGAACGCAATGTCATCCACGCACCGCGCCACCTCGGGAAACAGCGCGCTCACCGCCTTGCCGCATTGTCCGTACTTTTTAAAAGCCCACTGCGTGCGCTTCAGAAAAATGCGCTCGTAGCCCGGCCGATTTTGAATCTCCGGATGGTCGCCCTTGGCAATCTCCTTGCCGTGGTTTTTGATCAGCTCCGGTTTGGGATCAAACGTGTCAATATGCGACACGCCGCCGCTGAGATTAATAAAAATCACCCGCTTGGCCTTGGGCGAAAAATGCGGCCGCCGCGGCGCCAACGGATTGGCCGGCTCCGCTCCCAGCATCTCCGAAACCAACGCCGGCAACAACACCGAGCCCGCGGCCATGGAGCGCAGAAACTGTCGGCGATGCGGGTGGGGGTGAAAGGGATTCATGATTACTCCACAAACAAAAACTCATTGCTCCCGAGCAGCACGCGGCACCAGGCGGCCCAGGCTTTGGGGGCATCGGCGGCGGCGGTGTAGGCGGTGATGAAGTCGCGGGCTTCGGTCAGTTCGGCATGGGTGGCGGGGCGGCCGAGGGCGAGGGTGTGGGCGCGGCGGATGCGAGCATCGGGATCAGGCGTGGCGGCCAGTTGCCGGGCAAAGCCGGCGGCGTGGGTGTGCAGGAATTCGTTGTTCAAGAAATAGAGCGCCTGCGTGGGCACATTGCTGAGGCGACGCTGGCCGGTGCTGGCGTTGGGATCGGCGCCGTCAAAGATGGCCATCAACGGACGCCGCTGGATGCGCTGTACCATGAGGTACACACTGCGGTGGGCGTGGTCGTAATTCGCGCGAAACGGATTGTGCTGGCTGAAACCGCGCCCCTTCGGGAAGGGATGCCCCTCGGGTATGGTGAGGTTTAGCGTGCCGCTGAGGGTGAGCAGCGTGTCGCGCAGTTCTTCGGCGCTGAGCCGGCGCGGGGTGAAGGCGCCGTAGAGCTTTTGTGCGGGCCCCTCGACGGCGGCGGTTTGGTAGGTGGCCGAGAGCATGATGGTGCGGTGCAGCGCCTTGAGCGACCACTTGTGGCGGATCAGCTCGGTGGCCAGCCAATCGAGCAACGCCGGATGCGTGGGCGGCTGGCCCTGTGTGCCAAAGTCATTGGGCGTGGACACCAATCCGCGCCCGAAATGATTCAGCCACACGCGATTGGCAATCACGCGCGCTGTGAGCGGGTTTTTTTCTGTGGCAATCCACTGGGCCAGCTCCAAACGGCCGCTGCCGCGCGTCACGGGTTGGCCGCCGAGCAGGTCGAGATTTTTGCGCGGCACCACGGCGCCGGGTTGCTTGGGATCGCCGCGCTTGTGCAGGGCCACGTGCTTCACGTTGGCGGGCATCTCCTCGCTCACCGCGTAGGCGTGCGGCCTGTTCATTTCCGTGGCCCCATGCGTTTTCAGCGCGGCCTCGGCGGCGGCAAGTTGTTTCGTCAGGACTCCCGGTTGGGGAAACACTTTGCGGAAATCGCCTTTGAGATGTTCGAGTTTCCAGTCCACGCCGTCGCCAAAGGCGTGCCCATCCTTGACCTTGCCCTTCAGCGAAATTTTGCCGGTAACCGGGCTGGTCCACGCGACCGCCACGGGCCCGTCCGCTGCGGGGTGCACATAAAACGTGCGCGGCGGCAGGGCGGTCCACGCCTGCACGGCTGCGTTTCCGGAATTCACCATCACATGCGGCAGCCCGCCAACGGCGGCTTTCCACGCCTGTAACGGTTTGTGTTTATCGACTGCGGCCTCCGGTGCGGTGAGCAACACGCCCGGCTTGCGGGCATCGAGAAAGCTCCACGCAAAGGCGTTGCCGTGCCGGTCGGGATGCGGATTGGCGGCGAGCAGGTTGTCCAGCGTGTCGGCGGTGAGATCCCATTTCAGTTTGCCCTCGTTGCCGTCGGTGGATTCCAGTTCCCACTCGATCATGGCCGTGTCCGCGCCGTGATTGGCGCGCGGGCCGATGGTGAGTTGCAACAGGTCACCGGCTTTGACCTCCAACGCGGCCGCAAAGGTTTGCTCCGTTTTGATCGGCACGATGCCCTTGGCCAGTTCGGTGCGCGGTTGCGAGGCGAGCTTGATGAACGCCGCGGATTGTGTGGTGATTTCTTTTTTGATCGCCGCCACCTGGCTTTCCAGCTCCGTCTTGCGCGTTTTCCACTTGGCGATGCGTTCGGCCAGATCGCCGGTAGGATTCAGTGGAACCAGATCGGTAATCGGCCGGTTGCCTTCCGAGCCGGGATAGGCGTAGCGCGTGCTGGCGAAGATGCCGTACAGCCCGTAGTAATCCGCCGCCGAAATGGGATCGAACTTGTGATCGTGACAGCGCGCGCAGGCGATGGTGAGACCGAGGAAGGATTTGCCGAGCGTGTCGATGGTGTCCTCGATGGTCAGGTAATGATCCTTCTTCGCATCATGCCCGTGCCGCCGCGAGATGGCCAGATACCCCGTGGCGGTGATCAGTTCGCTGTAGCGTTCGGTCGATACGGTCGCCGCCGTCTTGGCTATGATATCGCCGGCCAACTGCTCGCGAATGAAGCGGTCAAACGGTTTGTCCGTATTGAAGGCGTGGACGACGTAATTGCGATAGCGCCACGCGTCGTCCACCGGCATATCGGAATTCTCCCCGGCCGTGTCCGCGTACCGGACCACATCCAACCAATGCCGTCCCCACCGCTCCCCGTACCGCGGCGAAGCCAGCAACCGATCCACCACTTTGGCGAATGCCTCAGGCGAATCATCCGCCAAGAACGCGGCAATCTCCTCCGGCGTCGGCGGCAAGCCGGTCAGGTCAAACGTGGCGCGCCGAATCAGGCTGGTCTTAGAGGCGCGCGGCGCCGGGGTCATCTGTTGGGATTCCAGTCGGCCCAAGACAAAGCGATCCAGCGGAAGTTTGACCCAGTCGGAATGGTTGACGACCGGCAAGGGCGGGGCGGTCGGAGGCTGAAAGGCCCAGTGACCGTCGGCCGCCGACAGACGTATCCCGCAAATCACCAACAGCCAAAGCGGACTCAAACGCATAGGACAGAGCCTTTTATAACCGAGAATTGACGTCAACCCCTTTTTTCTAGATTGAAATGGCCTAACGAATCGTGAATAACCTCTTGACCCGCGAGCGGGAGAGTGTTATCATTACAAACATAATCAATTTACTAAACATTAAGCACCATGTCTGAATCGGAGCCGAAATTGACGAAAAACGAGATTATCAAAGCGGAAAATCCGTCTTTGGCGGGGAATATTGGGGTGACACTGCATAATCCGGAGGCGGAGATGTTTGATGCGGATGATCAGCAGTTTCTTAAGTTTCACGGGATTTATCAGCAGGACGATCGCGATGTGCGCAAGCAGGGGAAGCATTTTATGTTTATGATCCGCGGCGTGAATCCGGGTGGGTTGATGACGCCGGATTTGTATCTGACGTACGACCGGCTCGCGGATGAGTGCGGCAACCAAACGCTGCGCATCACGTCACGGCAGAGTTTTCAATTTCACGGCGTGGTGAAGGGCGGTTTGGGCGCGTTGATGAAGGGCATCAATGACGCGCTGGCGACGACGCTTGCCGCGTGCGGCGATGTAAACCGTAACGTAATGGCGCCGCCCACGCCCGCGCGCAACGGCTTGGCCACGCGGGTGCTGAAGGATTGCGATCGCGTGGCGCAGGCGTTACTGCCGCAAACGGCGGCGTACCATCAAATCTGGGTGGAAGGCGTGAAGCTGAAACTGGACGATTCGGATTACGTGGATCCGTTGTACGGCAAAACTTATTTGCCGCGAAAATTCAAAGTCGGCTTTGCCACGCCGCCGCACAATGACACGGATGTGCTGACCAATTGTTTGGGCTTCGTGGCCATCGAGGAAGGCGGCGAATTGGCCGGATACAATCTCACCGCGGGCGGCGGGATGGGGATGACGCACAACAACACGAAAACGTATCCGCGCGTGGCGGATGTGATTGGATTTTTTACGCCAGAACACATTGAGGCTGTGGCGAAGGCGGTGCTGATGATCCATCGCGACTTTGGCGACCGCACGGATCGAAAACACGCGCGATTGAAATACGTGTTGGCCGAGCGCGGTGTGGAATGGTTTCGCAATGAATTGGAGCAGCGCACGGGTCTGCAGTTGGAAGAGCCCAAGCCGTTTGCGTTCGATCAGCAAGGCGATGTGTTTGGCTGGCACGAGGCGGCGGATGGTTCGTGGTTTCTCGGACTGCACGTGTTGTCGGGGCGCGTTCAAGGCGAACTGAAAACGGCACTGCGCAGCATCGTGGAGAAACATCGCCCCGAAGTGCGACTGACGCCTTCTCAAAATCTTTTGCTGTGTGGCGTGGCCGAAGCGGACAAAGAAAAAATTGATTCCATTCTATCTGAAAACGGTTTGGCGGTGGACGAAACAAGTCAGGGCACGGTGCTGGAACGCGCGGCGATGGCCTGCCCGGCACTGCCCACGTGCGGCTTGGCGTTGGCGGAGAGCGAGCGTTATGTGCCGGAATTTCTCGGATTGGTGGATAATTTATTGGATGACGCCGGTTTGGGCGGCGAAGAAATCATCGTGCGGATGACCGGCTGCCCCAACGGCTGCGCGCGGCCGTATATGGCGGAGTTGGGCGTCGTGGGCAAGTCGCCGGGCAAATACGCGGTGTATCTCGGCGGCAATGTCGCCGGCACGCGCTTGGCGCGCTTGTACAACCAATCCGTGCCGGCCACGGAAATGGCTGATCAACTCCGCCCCTTGCTTGAACGCTACGCCCGCCACCGGCACGAAGGCGAACGCTTCGGCGATTATTGCGCGCGCGAAGTGTGGCCGGAAATCGAAGCTGAATTATGACATCAGAATCCATTGATCAATCCAACAAACAACTGCGTGATAAATCTGCGCGGGACGTAGTCGAGTGGGCCATCGCGCAGGCGGATGGGCGCGCAATTGTGTCGACAAATTTTCGTCCGTACGAGGC
The DNA here is from genome assembly GCA_014382585.1 of Limisphaerales bacterium. Classification (NCBI taxonomy): domain Bacteria; kingdom Pseudomonadati; phylum Verrucomicrobiota; class Verrucomicrobiia; order Limisphaerales; species Limisphaerales bacterium. The sequence goes on from JACNJL010000045.1 coordinate 45,046, forward strand.
GGTGATTTTGCATTTGGTGACGCAAGCGCAGCCGGACATTCGCGTGCTGTGGGTGGACCACGGATATAACCGCGAAGCAACTTACAAACACGCGGAGGAATTGAAGGCGCGACTGAATTTGAACATTCAAGCCTTCGTGCCCAAACTCACCGCGGCACATTACGATGCCGCGCACGGCGGAATGCCGGAGCCAACGGAAGAGAACGAGGAAGCCATCAAAGCCTTCAGTACGGTAATGAAGCTGGAGCCGTTCCAGCGCGGGATGAAGGAATTGGCGCCGACGGTATGGTTCACCGCGCTGCGCAAAGTGCAGAATCCAAACCGCGCAGAACTGGATGTGGTGAGCGCCGACAACAATTTTGGTTCATTAAAAGTAAGCCCCGTTTTCAATTGGAGCGATGAGGAGATGGAAGCTTATTTGGAGCAGTACGACCTCCCGAATGAATGGGATTATTTCGATCCCGCAAAGGCCGATGAAAAACGCGAATGCGGGTTGCACGCGGCGTGGGGCGGGGAGGCGGTAGCGGACAAATGAGTTCGTATCATCTCGACCATCTTGAGTATTTGGAGACGGAGGCAATTCATGTGCTGCGGGAAGTGGCGTCGGAATTCGAACGGCCGGCGGTTTTGTTTTCGGGCGGCAAAGATTCCATCTGCATTTTGCGGTTGGCGGAAAAGGCATTTCGGCCTTCGGAGATTCCGATGCCGTTTTTGAATGTGGAAACGGGGCACGAGTTTCCTGAGTTGATTGAGTTTCGCGATCGGCGTGCAGAGGAACTTGGCGCGAAACTGATTGTGCGCACGGTGGATGAAGCGATTGAAAACGGGTCCGCCACTCAAACTCCGGGACAGACCAGTCGCAATAAATTACAAATCCCCGTGCTGCTCGGTGCGATTGACGAATTTCAATTCGACTGCTGCATCGGCGGCGCACGGCGCGATGAGGAAAAGGCGCGCGCGAAGGAGCGGTTCTTTAGTTTCCGGGATTCGTTCGGCCAATGGGATCCCAAAAACCAGCGGCCGGAAATTTGGAATCTGTACAACGGTCGCATCAATCCCGGTGAAAATATGCGCGTGTTTCCGCTGTCCAACTGGACCGAAACTGATGTGTGGGAGTACATCCAAAAAGAAAACCTGGAAGTGCCAAACATCTATTTCAGTCACGAGCGCGAGTGTTTTTTCCGCAGTGGCCAATGGCTGCCCATTCCACCGGCGCACGAAGAAAACGGCAAGCCCGATCCGTACGAAGGTGCGCGCCCGAAGGAGCAAGAGGAACATCGCACGATGACGTGTCGCGTGCGAACGATCGCCGATATGATTTCCACGGGCATGATCGAGAGTCCCGCGGAGTGCATCGATGACATCATCGCCGAAGTCGCTGCCGCCCGAGTGACCGAGCGCGGCACACGCGCCGATGACAAAGCAAGCGAGGCTGCGATGGAAGACCGGAAGAAAGCGGGGTATTTTTAATCCGTGAAATCCGTGTCCCAACATCCCGTCGAGCTGCTGCGTTTTAATACGTGCGGGTCAGTTGATGACGGCAAGAGCACGTTGATCGGGCGGCTGCTTTATGATTCGAAATCGATCATGGAGGATCAGATGGAAGCGCTGGAGCGGTCGGCGGATATCACCGGCGGCGGCCAAGTGAATCTCGCTAACCTCACCGATGGCCTGCGTGCAGAGCGCGAGCAGGGAATTACCATCGACGTGGCATACCGCTTTTTCGCCACACCGAAGCGCAAGTTCATCGTCGCCGACACGCCGGGCCACGTGCAGTACACGCGCAATATGGTGACGGGCGCGAGCACGGCGAATTTATCAATCGTGCTGGTGGATGCGCGCCACGGGGTGATCGAGCAGACGCGTCGGCACAGTTATATCTCTGCGCTGCTCGGCATTCCGCACATTGTGTTTGCGGTAAACAAAATGGATCTTGTGGACTGGAGCGAGGAACGCTTCCGCGAAATTCGCGATGACATTGAAGATTTTCTGCCCAAGCTCGATACATTTAAGGATGTGAAATTCCTTCCGCTGAGTGCGCTGGACGGAGGCAATGTGGTCGATCCCTCCGAACACACTCCTTGGTACGAAGGGCCTACGCTAATGGGGCATCTTGAATCCGTGCACATCGCCAGCGATTGGAATTTGAACGCGTTTCGGTTTCCCGTGCAATGGGTGAATCGGCCGAACAATCCCACCGATAAAACGCTGCACGATTTCCGCGGGTTCTCCGGTCAAATAGCCGGCGGGATTGTCAAAGCAGGGCAGGAGGTGTTGGCGCTGCCCAGTGGCCGGAAAAGCGCGGTGAAAGAAATTTGGACGTTGGATGGCAAGCTTGAGGAAGCGTTTTCGCCGCAATCGGTGACGCTGGTTTTGGAGGATGACCTCGACATCAGCCGCGGCGATATGATCGTGGGTATGGATTCATTGCCCGGCCACAGCGCGGATATTTCCGCGCGCGTGTGCTGGATGGAGCAACGCCCGCTGCAGCCCGGCCAAAAATATTTTCTCAAACACGGAACACAAACTGTGCAGGCAAAAGTCATCAGTCTCGACAGTCGAATCAATATCCAAACCTACGAGCCCGAGCCGCATCCGGCCGAGCTGACCATGAATGACATTGGCGAAGTCCGGCTGCGCACCGCCAAGCCGTTGGTGTTTGATGGCTACACCACCAATCGCCTCACCGGCTCAATCGTTTTAGTGGAGCCCAGCACCAACGCCACCGCCGCCGCCGGAATGCTACGCGGCCCCGAAAAAGTTTATCAGCCGGAGTATGACGACTTTATGATTTAGCAATATGCTTACGGTTGCCAAATCGGCACGGCACCGGACTTGATGAGGTCACTGTCGTGCGTTGCAAGAGGCACTCCCAAAACCCGGGCAGTGGCGGCGATGATTCGGTCGGCGGGGTCTTTGTGAAACGGAATCAGGTTATTAATTTCCACCACCACTTCCGAGGTAATCCGTTGTAAATCTACCACCGATGGGTTTGTTGCTTTTTGAAACCATTCATTCAGTGTTAGTGGCAAGGTCATACCACCGCAGGCCACTGCGGTTTGAATCTCCCAAAGAGAAATATCGCTCACCATCAATGGGGCGTTTTGGATTTCCAACTCCAATGATCGCCGATAATCAAGGTTTAATCGTGAATCCTGATTGGCCAGCCAAACCCAAATGTGGGTGTCGATCAAGATCATTGCTTGAGGGGATCAGACGTCGAACCATCCTCTTCCCAAAAGCTCATTTCAGGCGGGCCATTCCACTGGATTCCACTGCTAATGCTGCGCAGCCCTTCCAAAGCACGTCGCACTTTTTCGAGTCGATTGGGGTCCATCGGTTGAGAAACCTCAGTTTCCAAAGCCCGGGCCACGATTGTTTTCAACGGCACCCCTTCTTCAACAGCCATCATTTTAGCCATTTTCATTACTCTATCGGGAATATCCAATGTCGTTCGCATAAAGGCACATTCACACATTTATGCTTTTATGTCAATGTGCGAAAAAAACGGCGCTGGGGGTCAGCGCCGTTTGCGGGTTGATTTTGTCGGGTTTAGCCGTTTAGGGCTTCGTAGACGTTGCCGACCATTCCTTCATTTGGCGTCAGCGTTTTGTCGCCGGGGGTCCATTTGGCGGGGCAGGCTTCGGCGGGGTTGGCGGCGCAGTGGGCGTTGGCTTCCATCACGCGGGTCAGCTCTTCCATGTTGCGGCCGACGTTGTAGAAGTTGACCGTGGCGCTCACGAGCTTGCCTTCGGGGCTGATGATGAAAGTGCCGCGCAGCGCGAGGCCAGTGGCGTCGTCGTACACGCCGAAGAGGCTGGAGACCACGCCGGTGGTGTCGGCGGCGAGCGTGTATTTCACGTCGGCCATCAACTTCTCTTCACGGCACCAGGCGAGGTGGGCAAATTTTGTGTCGGTGGAAACCCCGATCACTTTCGCGCCCAGTCCGGTGAGCTTGGCATCCTGCGCGGCGAGGTCGGCCAGTTCGGTGGGGCACACGAAGGTAAAGTCCGCCGGATAAAAAACGAGGATCGTCCACTTGCCGGCTGCTTTGAGGTCGGCAAGATTCACCTCGCCGAATTGGCCGGTGGCCGGCTCGTAGGTTTCCATTTTAAAATTCGGCACCTCTTCGCCCACGCTAAGCGTTGGGAGGTCGCCGCACAATTCACAACCCAGTTCATCTGACATAGTTATTCTTTCTGTTGAGGTTAAAAAGTCGGGGAGTTGGATGCCTGAAGCGGCGCGGGAAGTCAACTCTTGTTCAATTTTCCCAATCCTTCGCGCGCGCGAGGGCTTTGGTCCAGCCGGTGATGAGTTGGCGGCGGGCGGCGGGTTTCATTTTGGGCGCGAAGCGGCGGGCTTGTTGCCATTGTTTGGCGATGTCGTTTTTAGAGTCCCAATAACCGACTGCCAAACCGGCCAAGTACGCTGCGCCGAGCGCGGTGGTTTCGGTGACGCGTGGGCGCACGACGGGGACGTTTAACAAATCGCTTTGGAATTGCATCAGCAAATTATTTGCGCTGGCGCCGCCGTCCACGCGCAATTCTTTTAGCCGCACACCCGCGTCGGCTTCCATTGCGGTAAGCACATCGCGGACTTGATGGGCGATGCCTTCAAGCGCGGCGCGGGCGATGTGGGCTTGGGTGGCGCCGCGGGTGAGTCCGCAGATGGTGCCGCGCGCGTGTTGATCCCAATGCGGCGCGCCGAGTCCGGCAAAGGCGGGGACGAGGTACACGCCGCCGTTGTCCTTCACGCTGGCGGCTAGTTTTTCGATGTCGGCGGCGTTCTTGAAAAAATTCAGTCCATCACGCAGCCATTGCGTTACCGCGCCGGCGATGAAGATGCTGCCTTCGAGCGCAAACTCTGTGCGCCCGTCGATGCGCCACGCCACGGTGGTGAGTAAATTATTTTTTGACGACATCGGTTTTGTGCCGGTGTGCATCAGCATAAAGCAACCCGTGCCGTAGGTGTTTTTCACCATACCGGGCCGTGTACAACATTGACCGAAAAGGGCGGCTTGTTGATCGCCCGCGATGCCCGCGATGGGAAGGGTTTTGCCGAAGAGTTTTGTTTCTCCGACCACTTCGCTGGAGCCTCGAACTTCGGGTAACACGCTGCGGGGCACATTGAAAATTTTCAAAAGCTCTTTGTCCCAATCGCCGGTACGAAGGTTGTAAAGCATGGTGCGCGAGGCGTTGCTCGCGTCGGTGACGTGCGTGGTGCCGCCGGTGAGTTTCCAAATGAGCCACGAATCCATCGTGCCAAAGGCGAGCCGGCCTTGGCGGGCAAGGGCGCGCGCGCCATTTACATTCTTGAGCAGCCACGCAATTTTGGTGGCGGAAAAATAAGCATCAATGACGAGCCCGGTTTTGCGGTGGATGGCAGGGGCGTGGCCGGCGGCTTTGAGTCGGTCACAGTTTTTGGCGGTGCGTCGGTCCTGCCAGACGATGGCGTTGGCGATGGGCTGGCCGGTTTGGCGATCCCACAGCAGGGTGGTCTCGCGTTGGTTGGTGATGCCGATGGCGGCGACATTGGCGGCAGTGAGCTTGGCTTTTTTGAGCGCCGCCTTGGCGGTGGCGAGTTGGGTTTTCCAAATGGCTTCCGCATCGTGCTCTACCCAGCCGGGTTTGGGGAAAATTTGCGGAAACTCTTTCTGCGCCATCGCTTTCACGCGCCCCGCGTGGTTGAAAATAATCGCGCGCGAACTGGTGGTGCCCTGATCGAGTGACAGGATATATTTCATTTTTTATTTAACACAGATATTTACGATGTTCAGGATTTTTTATCTTAAAAATCGTGTCTATCTGTGTTCGTAAACGGTTTCACATCCAGAGCATCTTGTAAACGAGCGCGCCAAGGACGCCACCGATGCACGGGCCGATGACGGGAATCCACGCGTAGCCCCAATTGGATTTGCCCTTGCCGTGGATGGGCAGCAGCGCGTGGGCGATGCGTGGGCCAAGATCGCGGGCGGGGTTGATCGCGTAGCCGGTTGGCCCGCCAAGCGAAAGGCCGATTGAAAAAACGAGCAGGCCGACAAGCAAGGGTTTAAGGCCGAAGGCCCATTCTTCTTGCAATCTTTTCGACTCATCAGTACCTCCCAAATTTTCCTGTACTGGCGTGAGGGCGTCTGGTGAAAAGATTGCGAGGACGCCGAAAACCAGGACGAAGGTTCCAATTATCTCGCAGAGCAGGTTGGCAAACGGTTTGTGAATAGCAGGTGCATTCGAGAATACGCCAAGCTTGGTGGCGGGATCCTCGGTAACTTCCCAATGAGGCAGATAGGCCAGCCATACGGTGGTTGCGCCGAGGATGGCGCCGAGGAATTGGGCTGCGACATATTTGGGCACATCGCTCCAAGGCAATCCGCCGATGCTCGCGAGGCCAAGTGTGACGGCGGGGTTGATGTGTGCGCCACTGAAATTTACCACCGCGTAAATGGCCATAGTCACGGCAAGGCCCCAGCCGGCGGTGATGACAATCCAGCCCGAGTCGTGCCCGCAGGTTTTTTTTAGGCTGACATTAGCGCACACGCCTCCGCCCAATAGAATGAGGAGGAAGGTGCCTACCAGTTCCGCAGTAAATTCATTCACGCGGCGGAGTGTAGCGAGCGGGTAGCGGACTAAAAGGAAAGAATGCGGTCCGAGCGGTTACTTTCCCTCGCGCATGATATCCACAGAGCAGCCGACGGCTTCAAGTTCACCACCGACGCGAATGGCTTCATCGTGGTCGTAGCCGGTGAGCGCAGTAGGGCGCTCCTGTTCCAGCAGCTCAAAAATATCAAAGGTGCTCAGCATGGGCTTGATTCGGCGCATCACTTGTACGGCTTCATAGGAATCAGTGGGCACACGGCGGATAAGCACGCGTGTGCCTTGAGGCAGTTGGGGCTCAAGGATTTCCGGCTGCGGCTCGGGTGTGGGGAGCATCGGTGGCAGTTCCTCTACTTCAAGTTTTGGTTCGGGCTCATTTTCCAAAACATCCGGGTTGATGATTTTACCCAGCGCAATTGCGTAGCGTTCGTTGATGCCCATCGGGCTGAGGTTCACATGATTGCCCACTTGCTCCACGGATGCGGGATCGAAATAAATCACGGCTAGTTTGCCGCTGTTGTGGGTGTAAATCAATTCGGATCCTGAAGAGTCGCCCAGTTCCAGCATTTTGGGCTCTAAGACAGGAGGCTCTTCCCCTTTCGTTGGCATCTCGCTGATGTCTTTTAATATTAAAACGCTTGAGTTGAGAATTTGTTCCCGCTTTAGCACAAGGGTGCCATTGGAGTCGACGAGGTAACAATGAATCATGCTGTTTTCATCTGTGTAAGCATTGGCCTCCACTCGAACCTCTCGTTTCTGGCCGCGCCGATTGAGGTATTGTAGTAATACCACCACGGGCTCTCCCTCGTCCTCTGGCGTTTTAATGCGAAAATTCGGATTCAATATCTTCAGGTCTTCGGGGTTGATGATCCGTTCCAGATTCAAAACGATGATGTCCCCCGTATCCGCCCGGACACATTGCACGTTGTTATTTTCGTTCCAGCATGCTTCGGGCTTCACCGCGAGCTTACGTATGTCGGTGTTTTCCCAGTACTCCAGCAGCACGAATTCCCCTGAGGGCAGAACCGGGGGCAAAGGCTCCTGTTTAATCGCTTTCAACACATGCCCGCAATTCCAACAACGCATTTCACCTTCCCATGCCCGCACGTGGCCGTTGGAACAATTCGGGCAATCTCTGCTGGCAACGTTATCCTTGTTTTGTGGGTTCTTCGATAGCCCGAGCACTTCGGGGTTTTTGATGCGCTCAAACACCAGTTCCATTTTGCCTCGGCTGTTCGCAAGATTTACTTTTACCTTGTTATGATTTCGAAATGCCGAGGCGGGATCCACATAAGCGGTGCGATGTTCTCCCGATGAATTGACGTACTGGAGCAGGACTCGTTTTCCGAATGGCTTTGAGCGGGTGGCTTTTCTGTTTTCAATTTTATCTCCAACGTAATTGCCAGTTTTTGATCCTATCCAAACAAAAAAAACTATAGATGCAATCATTGCCAAGCCTCCGATGTCAGTACCAAAACCGATTTCATCCAGCACCGCAATAACCAGAATCCCTCCAATAAGGCCCACAAAGGAACCAACTATCATGAATAAGCAGCTACAGGCTTTCTTCATTATTTTAACTCCACCGTGCAACCGGCGGATTCGAGGTCTTGTTTAATTTTCTCCGCCTCAGCCCGTGGGAGGTTTTCCGCCGCCACCTTGGGAAAATCGCGGAGCATGCCGTACACGTCAAACGCGCCCAAATCCGGCCGCGCGGCCTGCAGCACTTTTGTGGCTTCGTACGAGGTCATCCCAATGGCGGTGATAACGACATTCACCGTGGCCGGTTCTGTGGTCACTGGTTCGGGTTCCGGCTCCACAGGCTCTTCCAACACCGGTGTGATTGGTTCTTCAGTGAGCGGTGGTGCTGCCGTTTGCAAATCGCGTTGCTCTAAAATGTTATCCTGTTTCAGCGCGATGCGCGTGAAGGTGGGGGCCACCCAAACATTCATGTGCGCGTTCGACGGCTGCATGGAACAGGCGAGGGCCTCGAATTCTTTTTCCTCGCCGCGAAAGTTGCGATAGCGGATGGCCTTGTCAGCGATCATCCGTTCGCGCGTGAGCGTGATGCGCTGGAAAGTGGGCTCCACGCGCACGCTGATGGTGTTGCCTTTGGAGGTGATGGAATTCCACACGGCGTTGAACACCTTGTGTTCGCCTTCGTGATTGCGGTAGCCGATGGCCGCGTCCCCGCTCCAGCCGAGTTGTTGCGGGGTGAAATCTTGTTTGCAATAGGGGCAGTGCTGTTTTTCGTTTTGCTCAACGAGAAACAGATACGCGCATTCAGGACACCGCTCCGCTTCCGGACCGCGATAGCGGAAGAGGGAGTGATCGTAATCGGATCCTTCTTCGAAGTCTTTCCCGGGTTCCGGGAGGGGGCCCAATTCATCCTGATTGAGAATACGATCCTGATTGAGCGCAATGCGGATCTTGTCCGGTGCCACCAAAATGTTCATGTGATTGCCCGTCACCTCAATCGTTTTGCGCCAGCCCTCAAAGGTTTTTTCCTCCCCTTTGGAATTGTGGTAGCGGATGGACATATCGGGCGGACCGGTGACTTTTTGCTCCCAGTTGCGCTTACGTTTGGGTTTGGGTTGGTTTTGGTCGTCGCAGTAATTGCCTAGTTTTATGCTGTAACGCATAATTACAAAAAAACCAATCAGGCCGATGGCTTGCACGACTATGTTGTCCGATGCGGATATGGTAGCCCCGGAAATAGTGCACGCAAGCGGGCCGCCAATCAGTAGTACTATCGCCCACGTACAACCTCGGCTTTTTACTTGTTCTTCCATTTCAGTTTTTCCAGTTCTTTGATTTCGCAGAAGCGAAGGCGGCTCGGTACTCGACCGTCCGCATACTGCTGGACGGCTTGCCGTCCCGCAGTATGCGGACGGGCTTCCATAACATCTGTCCACAGGTGGCCCTCTCCCTTACGAGGCCGTTTCCGGTAATGCCACTGCTTTCAGCTTCGGAGGGAACCGGTCCACGCGCGTTTGCCCGTAGCCCGGTGGCAGCCGCCTCCGCTTCTGCTCAATCAATTTCTCGGTGCGTAAAGTAAAGAACGATGATTCCAAATGCCCGTGCCGCAGCAATCGCCGCCGATGGCGCAAACTGGGCAGCCTCATCGCGCGTAATTTGGCAAAGGGCATTTTTTTGAAGTGACCTTTTTTGTGACTCTTCTTTTTGCCGTAACTAAAGGCAATGGCCAGCACTTCCTCGGCCAACCAACGGTCGAGCCGCCGCAGTTGCTGCTCGTCGTCCACGTGTTTCAAATAATAATCGATGATGGCGATGGAGCGATAGCCGTGCTCGAGCACATCGTTGGCCACCTCGATGGCCTTCCGCGCGCGGCCCTTGGGTGAGCGCAGCTTGCCGAGCTTGTGCGCGTAACGCCGCCACGCGAAGCGAAACAGGTTTTGGATCTTGCGCGATTTATCACGCGAAAGTCCCACGCCCCCGTCGGCGCGAAATTCCAGCCCGAGATGCCGGAACTTCTCACACGGTTCAAAATGTTCATCCACTTGGCTGCAATCAGCCTCCGCCGTGAAATAAAAATTCCGGTGATGCTTTGGCTTGCTGCGAAGGCGCAGGGATTCAAAGGATTCGCTGATGATCTCCTCCGCATGCGCCGTTGCGGCACGGTCGCCCGAGAATGCCAATAAATCATCGGCATAACGATAGTAGCGCAACCCCGGTACGCTCGCGAGGCGGCGGTCCAGCGGCGTTAAATATAAGTTGGCGAAGAAACACGCGATGGCCGTGCCGAAGGCTACGCCGCATTGGTTGGTGGTCACGGTGCCGTGTGTTTTGATTCCAAACTCAATCCGTTGGCGTAGCAGTTCGAAGAGGATGTCATCCGGCTCCACCCATTCCGCCAACATCGTCAGCAAGCGCTCGTGGTCGAGGCTGGGGAAATAATCCTGCACATCGCGTTTTACAAAATAAATTGGGCGCGGCAATTGACGCAGTCGCGCGTTAAGGCTGCGCTGGCATTGGTCCACGCCAAAGCCGCCCATCCGATACGCGTGGCAGTTCGGCTCGAATACGCCGTGAAAATAGTGCGTGAGCACACGGTACAGCAGCAGATCCACAATTCGCTCTTCCCACGGGAACAGGTTGATGGTGCGATGTTTGCCATTGAAGTTATAGTGCAACGCAATGCCCGGGCGAAACTGGAATGTCCCGTCTGTCAATTGCTGGTGCAGCTTGTGGATGTTTTTCAACGAATGCCGCGCGAAATCGTACAGCGTGCGGCCGTCGTGCGACATCCCCAGCGCCTTGCGCCACGTGAAGAGCGGTTTGGAATAGGCACGAATCACTGCCTGATGCAGCGCGAGCTCCGAATACACCCGCGCAAAGGTAGCTTTGCGATGCGTCGACGGTAATGGGCAATGGAGATTCATCCCGATAAACAATCTTCGGGCGCGCAGGGTTTGTGGAGGATACCCAAATGCTATGAAATAGAAAACACAAATTATCCACGCGAAATTGACGGCGCGTCTCCTGGGCGTTATGCTTGGCGCGATGTCAGTCGCCACACCCACGGACGCGTTGTCGCAGGAAATCGCTGAGCTAAAGCAACAGCTCAACGCCATCATCCTCGTGCACAATTATCAAGTGCCGGAAATTCAGGATATCGGCGATTACGTGGGCGATTCGCTGGGGCTCGCGCAACAGGCGGCCGATACGGATGCGGACGTTATCGTGTTCTGCGGCGTGCATTTTATGGCTGAGACGGCCAAGATACTTTCGCCCGAAAAAACCGTGGTGCTGCCCGATCGCGATGCGGGCTGTTCGTTGGAAGAAAGTTGTCCGCCCAACAAACTGCGCGAGCTGCAGGCCACAAATCCAAATTTTTTCACCGTCACTTATGTAAACTGCAGCGCCGAAGTGAAGGCGCTCTCCGATGTCATTTGCACCAGCGGCAACGCCCAAAAAATCGTCGAGCAATGTCCGCCCGAAAAAGATTTGCTGTTTGTGCCCGACGAAAATCTCGGCCAATGGGTGATGGAACAAACCGGTCGTCCGATGACCTTGTGGCAGGGCAACTGTTACGTGCACGTCGAGTGGACGCACGCCGCCATCACCAAAATCCGAAACGAATATCCAGACGCCCCCGTTGTCGCCCATCCTGAGTGCACCAAAGCCGTCCGCATCCTTGCCGACGAAGTGTGTTCCACCGAAAAAATGGTGCACTACTGTCGCGCCGCCGAGAGCGACGCGGTCATCATCGCCACCGAAGCCGGGATGCTGCATCGTTTGCAAAAGGAATGCCCCGACAAAAAATTCATCCCCGCTCCCACCGAAAAATGCGCCTGCAACGAGTGCCACTTCATGAAAATGAACACCCTCGAAAAAGTAAGAAACTGCATGCGCGACCTCACCCCGCAAGTCGAGCTTTCCCCCGAAATCATCCAACGCGCCAAGCTCCCCATCGAGCGGATGCTGGAGTGGACGGCGCGGTAACGTGCAACCGGTAGGATGCCGGAAGCACAATTCGCCTTGCCAGCATTTTGGCGCGTGCCACACTTGGGCATGAACCGTTATTTGATTTTCTTCGCGGCACTGTACCTTTCAACAACCCTCTTCGCCGCCGAGCGGTTGGACCGGTTAAATCTTTTGCAATTCCGTGATGCCAAGGGTGTAGTGCAGCCGGTGAAGACTCCGGCGGATTGGGAGCTGCGGCGGACGGAAATTTTGAAGGGGATGGTGGCAGTGATGGGGCCGGTGCCGGGGAAAGCGCGGCGGGTTCGATTGGAGGTGAAGGTGGAGGAGGAAGTGGATGCGGGGAAATATTTTCGGCAGCTCATCACGTTTCAATCCGAGCCGGGCTCGCGCACGCCGGCTTATCTTTGCATTCCGAAATCTGTTTTCATCATCAAGGGCGGCAAGGCACCGGCGGTGCTGTGTTTGCATCCGACGGATAACAAAGTGGGCCACAAAGTAGTGGTCGGACTCGGCGGGCGCGAGGGGCGGGCGTATGCGGCGGAATTGGCGGAGCGCGGTTACGTGACCCTTTCACCGGCGTACACGCATCTCGCCAACTACTGGCCCAACCTCGGCAAGCTCGGCTACGTGAGCGGCACGATGAAGGCGATTTACGACAACACGCGCGCGCTGGATTTGCTGGAAACGCTGCCGTATGTTGACGCCAAGCGCGGCTTCGGCGCGATCGGCCATTCGCTTGGCGGGCACAATGCTATTTATACAGCGGTGTTAGATAAACGAATCAGCGTGCTGGCGAGCAGTTGCGGTTTTGATGCGTATCCGGATTACTACGATGGCGCGGAGCGCAACTGGTTTTTCGGCCGTGGCTGGTGCCAAATCCGTTACATGCCGCGCTTGTCGGATTACCGCGGGCGCACAAAGGAAATCCCCTTTGACTTTCCCGAACTGCTCGGCGCACTGGCCCCTCGCCCACTCTTCGTGCACGCGCCTTTGCGCGATTCAAATTTCCGCTGGAAAAGTGTGGACGTTTGCGCCAAGGCAGCCCTGCCCGTTTACAAATTGTTGGGCAACGAAAACGGACTGACCATCAAGCACCCAGATTACAATCACAACTTCCCCAAGGACATGCGCGAATCGGCTTACAAATTGATTGATTCAGTTTTGAAGAAATGAAAACCAATTCACCACAGAGGCACAGAGAGGTAGGGCGTGCTCTCCGAGCGCGCCAAGGCGGTTTCGGAGAAACCGCCCTACCATTCAAGTGCTGCCAAATCATTAAATTTTGAACAACTTCTTTGCATTTTCAAACAGCAACTTGCGTTCGATTTTTTTGGTTTTGCTGTTGCGGCGGACGGCGGCAATCGTGCGGCTGCCTTGACAGCCGGGGCCGCGGCCGATGGTGTCGGCGCAGTCGCTGCCGTAGAGGAGTTGGTTTTGGTGGCGGTCGAAAAATTCCTTGGTGTGCGCCTCGTCTCGGATGAGTGCATTAAGGCCGGAACCGGCGGAGAGATCGCCAAACATGTTTTCATGATTTGAAAGCAGCTTGTCGGTGATGCCGCCGGGGGTGACTTTGCCTTGCGGGTAATTGATTTTTTGAACGTGTTTTTTGTCGATGTTGCCCCACCACGCTTGGGCGTGGCCGATGAAGTTGACTTTCGGGAATTTCTCCAGCGTCCGATGAAAATTATCGATGCCGAGGTTGTAGGTGTTGTGCTGGAAATGCAGCAGCATCGGCACGCCGAATTCCTGCGCGACCTCGGCCACGGCCCACACGAATTTTGAATCGCACGGCACCTTGAATTTCTGCTCGCCTATAATTACCGCGCCGGCCTTGAGATATTTTTCCAACTCCTTTTGCATATCCGGCAAATCCGGCACTTCATTGGCTCCAAACAAAAACTCCTTTGGATGCTGCCTGGCCATCGCATGCACCGTTGTGTTGCCACCGGTCTTGGCCGCGAGTCCGTTGCTTTTGCCATTGTGGGTGGAAGGGCGATTCACGGGCTTGCCCGAAGGCAACAGAATAGTCGTGGTCACTCCCATGGCCCGCTGATGCTTGAGCATCTTTTCGTCCGTGCGCCCGTGATAATGCGTATGCTGGTGAATATCAATAATTGGCTCCGGCGCATCCGCAGCGGCAATGTCGCGCAGCGCACAACCGGCGGCGAGGGTAGTGGTGGAGGAGGTCAAAAAACGTCTGCGGGAAAGAGCGGAGTTCATCTCTCCAGTGTGCGGGGTGAACGTAAAAAGTCAAAACGCAAAAACCTAAACCACAACTAAAAAGGCAAAAGCAACAACATCAAAATATCAGAGCTTTCGATTTTTTACTTTTCAAAAACCACTTTCAATTCGAAGGCGGGGCCGATGGTTTTGGATTCGGCGTGGTGGGCGGTGGAGTAAGTGGCGTCGGGGGGGAGGTTGGTGGTGAGCATTTGCACGCGCAGCCAGAGGTTGGTGCCGCCGAGGGTTTCGGCAGGGAGGTCCTCAAAGTAAAATGCCGCGCCGCCCCACTTCGGTTGCGGGCGGAGTTGGTCGTGCAGCCACGTCCAGTTTTTGCCATCGCGGCTGGCGGCGAGGGCTATGGCGCCGCGTCCGTTGCCGCGTTGACTGGCCTCGAAATCCCAGCTGTGGCTCCAGCAACTGAAATGCGCCCGCCGCACCCGTCGCGGGCCGAAGGGGAAGCGGTAAGTCAGTGTGCCCACTTCGCGATCACGCGCGGGGGCCCAGTAGGTGATGCCCTTGCCGTCATCTTCCGTAATGCGTTTTACGTTGTTGGTGGCGGCGAGGTAGCGCAGGGCGATGGGGTTTTGCACGGATTGAAACTGGTAGTTGAAATCCCAATCTACGGAGCGTGGGCTGGCGGGCGGGGCGGACTCGGCCTGGTGCAGGGCTTTCATTTCCGGGGCGTCGAGTGCGCGGTTGTAAATGCGCAGGTTTTCCAGCAAGCCTGCGTAGCCGGGCGGTTGTGCGCCGAGAGTGAGCGGGTGGGGCGAGGCGCCGATGCGACCGGTGGCGGGCGAGCGGGCGATGGCTTGGCCGTTGAGCCACGCAACGGCTTCGCCGTTTTCGCCGGGGGTGAAAGTAAAGGCCACGTGTTGCCACGCGTGCGAGCGGATGGTTTCGATGGTGACTTCGTGCTCGCCGTCGTCGGATCGGAAGGAACCGGTCAGTCGGCCGTTGCGCAGTTCGGCTTTGAAGGCACCGCCGTTGGCCCAGTTATGGCTGACGAGTTGATGGTTAAAACAAATCGTGTCGAAGGGATGCAGCCAAAAACAGAAGCTCAAGCCCGGGCCGTTCACTGGAAATGAGGACACGTCCACGCGGGAAATTTTCCGGCCGGTCATTTGCAGCGCGCCGTGGGCGATGCCGAGGCGGTCGGTGGCCCACGTGATGTGCTGCGCCACGGCGTGGTGGCCGTGGCGGGAGTGGTCGCGGGTGTCGCCGTGGAAGGGGTAATAGCCGATTAGATTTTTTGCCAACGTCGCCGGGCCCGCATGGGGAGCGTCGGGAGCGGGGAGTTTGGCGGCTGGTGCGGCTGGTGCGGCTGGTGCGTCGTGGGAGTTTTCGGGTGGGGAATCATTGAGCACGCTCCAAGCCACGGCGGTGAACAGGAGAATCCCTGCCGCGATAGCCCAAAGCGCAGGGCGGCGTTGCGGGGCGAGCGGCCGGCCTTGGGCGAGGCGGCGGAGGTCTTCGGCCATGGCTTCGGCGGAGGGATAGCGGCGGGTGGGCTCGGGATGGCAGGCGCGCACGATGACTTCATTGAGGGCGAGCAGTTGGTCGGTGCGTTCTTCGCCGGAGAGCGTGGGGAAGCTCGGAAACTCCATGCGATCTCGGCCGGTGGCCATTTCATAAAGGGCCACGCCGAGGGCGAAGAGGTCGCCGGCGGGCCGTCCCACGCCTTCGGGCGGCACGTAGCCCGCCGTGCCCACGGCGGTGGCGGCGCTGCTCTCGGTGCGCACGAGGCCCACGTCAGCGAGGCGCGGTTGGCCGGCGATATAAATGATGTTGGAGGGTTTCACATCGCAATGCACCAAGCCGCGCGCGTGCAGTGCGCCCAGCGCGGTGGCGAGGGTTTCGGCGATGTGCAAACAGTCGGCGAAGGGCAGCCGGTCGTGGGTGTCGAGTTGCTGGGCGAGGGTGCGGGGGGTGTAATTTTCCGGATTGAAATCCTCCGAATTGGAATCGAGGTCGTCGGCAATGGCGTTGTCCGCGAGGTCGAGAGTGCAGTAAAACCAGCCATCGCCTTCGCCGGTTTCGTGAAGGGTGGCTAGCTCGGGCGTCTCTCGCGCAACGGGCGCGGCGGCCTGCACGGCACGGAGTTCGCGGAGGTACGGCTTGTCACTGCCGAAGGCGTCGCGCCGGACCACTTTGATTGCGCGCCACACACCGGTGTCAGTACCGGCATTGGATTGCGCCAGCCACACCGTGCCGTAGCCACCCGCGCCGATTTGTCGGTGCAGCGTGTGCCCGGGGATTTCAGGCGGTGTGGGGGTTGGCTTGGGCATTGAGTGGGGATCAGTGTTTAGTGCTAACCCTCAACCCTCAACTCTTTTCCTCTTCAATCACCTTGGCCACCTCGGCGCGGATCAGCTTGGCCACGCGAGTGCGCGCGAGGTACACTTGCATCTTGCTCACGCCCAGCTTCGCCGCCACCTTTTCCACCGGCCAATCGCGGTTCACGTACAGGTCGAACATCTGAAACTGTTTCGGCGCGGCGGTTCGTTGCACGCGTTTTTGGGCCACGTCCAGCAGGTCTAGCTGCGCGGCTTCCCAGTCGCGCAGCGGGTCGATGCTTTCGGGGTCGGGCAGTTGCTCGATGGCGTCGGTCTCGCCCGCGCCCGCGCGTTGGCGGGTCGGCTGGCGGGAGTCGCGCCGGAAATGGTCGATGATCCGCGAGCGCGCCAGCAGCAGCAGCCACGTCTTGAACGAGGCCCTATCCGGATCGTACTGGAACCGGTGGATTGCCCGCGCCACCTGCACGAACGTCTCCTGCGTCACATCCGCCGCATCCTCCTCCTCCAGCCCCGCCTTCAGGCAAAACCGCCACACCACCTCCTGATACAACTCCATAAACTCCCGCCACCCCTCGAAATCCTCCGAATCCCGCAACCGCTCCAGCAACGCCACCGGCGTGGAGACCCGATCCGCCCGGCGCGATCTTTTCTTTTTCGGCTTCGCCATCAACAACCCCTTTTACCCTTCAACGCTCGCGGCCGCCAATTTTTTTCAAAAAAAAGTATTTTGATGAAAAAAAAGCAATCGTCTCAGCGTTTAAGGGTAAAAGACCGTATCGGTCCAGCAATCGGCCAAGCCCCTGAATAGCAGTCTTTTCAATGACCATCCACCTGAGCAGAAAGGGCCAACAATACGGGCCGTACACCTTGGTGCAGGTCAACCACTACTTGGAGGACGGCACGGTACTGCCCACTGATGATGCTTGGGCCGAGGGGATGGCTGGCTGGGTGCCGGTGGGGCAAATCCCCGGAGTGGAGCTGCCCGGGAGCATTGCAGCCAACAGCATCCCGCCCCCGCCGCCACCGATGATGGCGGCGCCTTTTGCGCCCATAGGCGCACCCATGCCGGCCCCCCGCACACGGCGAACTGGATTGATCGTGGGCATCGTGCTGGGCGTGCTGGGAGTTGTGCTGGTGGTGGGGCTGGGGCAGGGGGACGAGGGTGTGGAGTTTGGCAAGATGCACCGAGCGTACCATTCGCGGATTTTTCCTATGGAGATGGAAACGCTCAAGGAATTGCAGCGCCTGGAGAATGTGCGGTCGGACCGCGAGGTCTTGGCCATCGCTCGCGACGTCGAAAACAACCTTTCGATGCGGATTTTGGCCCTGAAAACCATCGACCTGAACCATAATGAAATTGAGGGGTTGAATGACGATTATATCAAAAACTGCGAGCGCGGATTGGAGAGCTGGGGCGAGACGATCCGCGCCCTTGAAGCCGGGAACGATCGCGAAGCCGAAGCCATTCTGGAAAGGCTCACCAAGCGCGAGTTGGACGGCATGATCGAATGGGTCAAGCGTTTCAACCGCCTTTGTGCCAAGCACGACCTGCCAGATCTGGAGACGATCATGGAGGGAATCGCTGAGGGCATGTAACGCCCGGATCGCTGTCATGACGGTGGAATTGAAACAATACTGCCCGTATTGCAGTGGCAAGATTGCCTATCCGCAGGCCTTGGCAGGCACCGCCACCCATTGCCCGCATTGTCGGCGCGAAGTGGAGTTGGCAAAAGATGTGCTGCAGGATTGCCGCTCATGCGGGGAAAAAATGGTATTTTCTGAATCGATGGTGGGCGAGCAGGTGCGCTGTCCGGGCTGTGGGCGAACACTAAAACTGCACCGGCCCGCGAAGGATGCCCTGTGGCGCTCAGGCAATACAGAGGAGACTGCCTTGGCCAAGAGTCAGTTTTTCCTAGTCATGCGCGGGCAAACGGAGGGCCCGTTCACCGAGGCGGAGGTGTGCAATTATATTGAGAAAGACTGGGTGCGCGCGGACACGCGGGTGCAAATGGGCGCGGGCGGGGCGTGGCTTATCATTGGTCAAGTGCCGCAGTTTGCCGCGAGCTTTGCCCAGCAGCGGGCGCCCAAGATGGCGGTGGAGGAGGAGTTTACCGACTCAGGTCCCCCGGAAATTACCGTGCAGCTGGGCGACCAGAATTATGGCCCGTACACCGTCGGTCAAGTGCGTCACGCGCTCAAGATTGGTTCATTCGACGGGTACGCCAAGGCGCATCGTCCCGGAATGCCCGGCTGGCTGCCGCTAAAAAAATGGGGAGAATTCAAAAATCTAGAAGTGGTCAAGGCGCTGGGCGCTGGCTCCAAAAGCTCGAAAAACCAAGGGTTCCCGTGCGCCATAGAGTGTTTGTTGACGGGACTTATCTTCTGGGTCGTCGCTTTGTTTACTCAAGTTTTCAGTGGGCCTATAGGGGTGGTGCCTATGGGGGCGATTGTCTCGTTATGCCTAGCCGCCTGGATCTGGTCGATGTGTCGGTCTTTAGTTTATCCGGATCTCGGCTTTGAAGAGGAGAGTAGCATCTTCTCAGCGCAAGGCATGCGTTACGAGAAAGTCATAGCAGGCATAGTGTTTTGGGGCACGTATATAGGATTAAGGGTCAGTGATATGTGGAAAAAGCATACCGGGCAGGGCGAGGAGGTTTGGCTGAAATTTTTTCTGATTCTTGTCCCCACTGGTTATTTGTTGTTTCGCGGGTTGATGGCTGGAATGCTATTTTTCTCCAAACCGGAAAAAACAATCTCAAGTTGGATCATTAACTCTATCGGGCTATTGATCCATGCCATTTGTTTGTTGTTTTTTTTAATTGGGTTTGTTGTTCTGCTTAACGCCCGTTAAAGATGAAACAATCCGAGTTGTTCACTCCGGGCATCTTTTAGGCACACATTGAATTTTTGAATTGTGGTTTTTCCTTTCGACTTTCCCCTTTTCACCTATCGTTTCCGCATGAAACCCGCATGTTTGCTTTTGGCAGTTTCTCTTTCGTTGAACGCCGCTGAGCCGGTGCCCGATCCCAAGGAATTGCCGCGTATTCCGTTTACGGCGGCGAAAGATGCGCGCGGGACGTTTACGGTGAAGGAGGGCTTCGAGCTGCAGCTCGCGGCGGCCGAGCCGTTGGTGGTGGATCCGGTGGCGATGTGTTTTGATGAATTCGGGCGGTTGTTTGTGGTGGAAATGATTGGCTACTCGGAACGCCAAAACGAAAAGCTCGGGCGTGTTCGGCGGTTGGTGGATACGAATGGCGACGGGCGGTTTGATCAATCGACAATTTTTGCAAAAGGATTGGCGTGGCCGACGGCGTTGTTTTGCAGCAATGGCGGCGTGTACGTGGGAGTGACGCCGGATTTGTTTTTTTTCAAGGACACCGATGGCGATGGCGTTTCGGATACACAGAAAAAAATCTTCACCGGCTTCGGCAAAGCGCGGCTGAATGTGCAGGGAATTTTCAACAGCCTGCGCTGGGGATTGGATAATCGCATCCACGGAGCCACCGCGCATAACGGCGGCGACATCACCCAACCGGGCACCGACGGCAAACCGGTGAGCCTGCGCGGCCGCGATTTTTCATTTGATCCACGCACGCGGGAATTCCGCGCCGAGAGCAGCACCGCGCAGCACGGGATGAGCTTCGACGATTTCGGGCGCAAGTTTGTGTGCAGCAACAGCAGCCACATTCAGGCCATCATTTATCCTTCGCGCTACGCCGGGCTCAACCCGCACTACGCGCTGCCGAGCCAACGCGTGAGCGTGGCGTCCGATGGCGCGGCGGCGCCGGTGTTTCGGCTGAGCCCCGACGAGCCGTGGCGCATCGTTCGCACCCGCTGGCGCGTGGCCAAAGCCGTGCGCGGGCCGGTGGAAGGCGGCGGGCGTGTGTCGGGTTATTTTACGGCGGCCACGGGCATCACCATTTATCGCGGGGATGCTTTGGGCGCCGGCTTCGTGGGTAACGCGTTTATCGCCGATGCCGGCAGCAATCTCATTCACCGCAAGTTATTGCATTACGATAATCACGTGCAACCCGTCGCCGAGCGGCCGAAGGACGAACAAAAGCGCGAGTTCATCGCCTCGACGGATAACTGGTTTCGCCCCGTACAATTCGCCAACGCGCCCGATGGTTGCCTGTATATAGCCGATATGTACCGCGAAACCATCGAGCATCCGTGGTCCATTCCGTTGTCGATCAAGAAACATCTCGACCTCAACAGTGGCAACACCCGTGGACGCATTTGGCGTATCGCGCCGAAAAACTTTAAGCCGCGCCAACGCAAGATGCCTGGAAATATGACCACTGCCGAATTAGCCGCCACGTTCAATCAATTCAACGGCTGGCATCGCGACACCGCGGCACGGTTAATTTACGAACGGCAGGATAAATCCATCGTGCCCACACTGGAGAAAATGCAATTAAATGCCAACACGCCTGAAGCTCGTATCCACGCTCTGTGGGCTCTGCAGGGGTTGGATGCGTTAAAGCCAGTTCACGTGTTGCGGGCATTGGTTGCATCGCCTCGTCACGGGCTGATTGTGGCCGAGGATTTTCTTGATAACAAAACGGTGGCCGCCGCTGTTCTGGGACTGGCCGATTCGAATTCGGCGGCAGTGCGTTTTCAATTTGCGCTCACGGCGTCGCGTCTTCCCAATAGTGATGAAAAATTTCAGGCGTTAGCTTTTGCGCTCGGCCGCGCCCAGGGCGATCGCTGGAATGAAGCGGCGGTGATGAACGCGCTCACCGCCAATCTTGGCGATTTGTTTGTAGCGATAAACCTTGATCCTGAAACTTCCGCCACGGCCAAGCTCGAGTTGCTCAAGCTCATCGGTCGACGCAATCAGCCACGCGAAGTGGGCAAGGCAATGGAGGTAATCGCACAGCGGCCGCCCAATGCCGAAACCATCATGTGGGTCAACGCGCTCGGCAAAGCAGCGGGGCCGTTGGCCGCGTTGGAAAAGGAAGCGCTGCGATGGATGACGTTGCCGGTGAATCAAAAAACCGATGCGGAATTGATTCCCGCGATGCAATTGGTGGCGCGAAGCGGCTATGTTTCGGCAAAGCCTGCTCTCGCAACAGTGGCGCGCCTTCGCAATGCGGATGCCGTGCAAGTGGCAGTGGTGCGTGCGTTGGCACAGTTCCACGAACCGCAAGTGGCGGGCGATTTGCTGGCGTTGTGGCCAAGGGCATCGGGCCGCGTACGTGCGGAGATTTTGGCGGCATTGGTAACGCGGGCCGGGCGGGTGACGGTGTTGCTTGCGGCGTTGGAAACAGGCGACGTGATGAAGGGCGACGTTCCGGCGGCAACAATCACTATTTTGCGCGGGCAAAAAGATGCGAAACTGCGCGCGCGGGCGGTGGCGATTTTTGGCGCACCGGCCAAGGCCAAAACCCGGGCACAAGTGGTCAAGGAATATTTGCCCGCGCTGGCGTTGAAGGGCGATGCGGCGAAAGGGAAAATTATTTTCGCGGGACGTTGCGCGATCTGCCACAAGCACGGCAAGGAAGGGTTCGCGTTGGGGCCGGATTTGGTGACGATTAAAACAACCGGCCGCGAAAAGATCCTGACCAATTTCATCGACCCCAACCGCGAAGTGCTCGCCAGTTATGTGGCGTACAACATCTCAACGAAGGGCGGCGAGGAAATCGTAGGCTTGCTTGGCGAAGAAACTACCACCCACGTGCGCATCAAGCTGCCGCTCGGTCAACAGCGCCTGCTGCCGCGCGCGCAGGTGAAGGCCATGCGCAGTGCCGGGAAATCGATCATGCCCGAAGGCCTCGAAGCGGGCCTCACCCAAGAGCAAATGGCGGATTTGTTGGAATTTATTTCCACGGTGAAGTGAGCGTGACCGATCTCTGTAGCCCGGGCCGGTGGCCCGGGTGGTTTATAGGGGAGCACACCTGAGCCACCGGCCCGGGCTACAAAAGAACCACCGCGGCACGCGCGCCGCGATGGTGTGCGGAGGGCCCAACCGCCCTCGTCATATTTAAGACCGGCCTAACAGAAAGCATTCCACTCAGAACCTGTGTCTTCCGGCGCACTTCAAAGTTCAAAAGCGCGCCGGGCAGGGTTACTGGTTTACCGGTCGGTACTGGAAACCCTTTTTCCCGTTGGGGGCATTTCGTGGACAGGACTTGCACTCTCGCCCCTATGCCTATGACACAGCATTGCCTATGCCACTTAATATTAAAATAGAAAATTGTGAATAAGTTTGCAGCCCCCGCTACGGTGGTTGTCGCTAAAGTTCCTCCTGCAATTCCGCCAGTTCCTCGCGGAAAATCACCCCCACCCGGTGCTTGGCCAGATACACCTGCGCGCGGCTTACCTCCAGCGCGCGCATGACCTCCGCCACGTCCCATTCCCGAATCACATACGCGTGGAAAATTTGGATTTGCAGTGGGCTCACCCGCTCCTTCAGTCGCGCCAGCGCGCCCTCCACCAGCGTGTTCTGCCATTCCTCCTCCCACACCGTCTCAATTTCGGGCCCCTTGGGATCGGGCACCTGCTCCAGCGGATCATCCTCAGAATGTCGCGGCTCTTGGCGCAATGGCTCGCGGTTTAATTTTTTGTAAAAATTACTAATCCGGCTGCGCGTCACCGTGCACAGCCACGCCTTGAACGAGCCCCGATCACGCCGCTTCTCAAACCGACCGATGCCTTGATAAACCTTCAGCGTCGTTTCCTGGACAATATCCTTGGCATCCGCATCCGAAAGCCGTGCCCGCCGCGCCACATTATAAATCAAGTCCGAGTAAATCTCGAAAAACTCCTCCCAACTCCCCTGATCCTCCTTCGCCTTCAGCCGCGCCAACAACGAACTCCGCGTCGGCGTAGGCATTTCCCCAGCCAATTTGGATCGCTGGCCAGATTGGCTGGATTGACCAGATTCAGGTGATTTTCCCTCAGACATACGCCGAAACCGCGAGGCCCGCAACGCCAACCCCGGCCCACGTCCCCGAATCAGGAACCCCGACAAATCCGCCAATCTTTCACTCGCACTCATTTTTTTTCAAAAAAATCACTTCACCTTGAAAGATACCCCCTCATTTGGAGGTTTCTATTTTAGGGTTGTGTCTTCGTCCGAACAAGCTTCGACGAGGATCCAAGCCAAATATTAGCGAAATAACAGGGGAAAATAGAAAACCCCCCGCACATCGGGCCAAGGTGATATGAAAATAAACACCAACGTAGAAGCGCAACGCGCCGCTTCAAACCTGAACAAAAGCCAGAAAGCGCTCGGCGACTCACTCACTCGCCTCAGTTCCGGCACCAAAATCGTCAACCCCAGCGATGACGCCGCCGGGCTCGCAGTCAGTTCCCGTCTCTCCGCCCAAATCGCCCGCCTCACCGCCGCGCTCGACAACGTTGCCAACGGCGTCTCCTTCAGCCAAACGCAGGACGGCTATCTCAAGTCCGTCGATCAAGCCCTCTCCCGAATGGCCGAGCTGGCTATGCTCGCCCGTGACGGCACCAAATCCCCCGCCGACCGCGGCCTGTACGACGCCGAGTTTCAACAACTCAAATCTTTCATCCGCGAAACCGCTGATAAAGAACTCAACGGCATCCAGCTATTCGATGGCACCCAATGGGAAGTCAACACCGACGCCGAAGGCGGCACCTTCGCCATCACCAAACCCGACCTCGGCACCGACGCCTACACCGACGCCATCGCCGAAAGCACCACCACCTGGCAAACCAGCATCGACCTTTGGCAAACCTCAAAGGACGGCTACATCACCAAAGTCGATCTCTGGAAAGACGGCTCCGGCAACTGGCACACCGTCGACCCCGGCAGCGCCACTAAGTTTGACGCCGGCTCATTCCTCGCCACCGAGCCGACGTTGGCGGGGCCAATTCTTGATATGCCATTAGATGGCAACGCCAATGATATCAGTGGGAATGGGCACAACGGCACACCATCTGGTGTAGATCTGACAACAGACAAGAATGGAAATGCCAATGGTGGATATTTTTTCGATGGCACTGGTGGAGACAAGATAGACATTCCCCATAATGCGAGTCTAAATCCAAACGTATTCACAGTAACGGCTTGGGCAAAGCCAACAAACATCAATACTTCGGGCTCAGGGAATATTTTTAACCGCAGAATAATTTCAAAGGAAGGCCCAGTGGGTTCTGGAAAAACCGGGTATTTTTTCAACCAAAGCTCGCTGAATCAGTTTTCTTTCGCGGTAGCTTGGGATGGTACAAATTCATCAGGGGCTGGGAGAGGAAACGTTGGAGGCCTTGGAACTGTAGTTGCAGATAGGTATTACCATCTTGTTGGAACTTACGACGGGACGAATATGAAATTCTATATCGACGGGCAATTGCAAGGAACAACCGCAGCTAATTTAAACCTATCTTCAGATTCTTCCCTAAGAATCGGTTCAGTACCCAGTCGCTCAGATCCGAATCCAAATTTCGTTGGAGTTATTGATGAAGTATCAATTTATGATAGGCCATTATCGGCAAATGAGATTTCAGATTTGTATAATGCAACGGCATCTGAAGTGGCTGCCGCCTCATCAACTAATGAACTTGTTTCCACCGACCCCACCGCCACCGGCACCAACGAAGACCCCGCCGCCACCAAGATCACCGCCGGTAGCCAAATGACCACCGACCCCACCTCAGTCGATCCCGGTGCCACTCAAGTAGCGGTTGCCGACTCCAACCTGAACACCCTCGCCGCATCCGATTCCGCCGTCAAAGAAGTCAAGGAAGCCATCCAGCAAGTCGCCATCGATCGCGCCAACCTCGGGGCCTCCCAAGCCCGAATGCACTCCACCAGCCAACAAATGATCGAGGCCACCCAAAACCTCCAACAAGCCCGCAGCCGCATCACCGATGTGGACATGGCCGCCGAGTTGACCGAATACACCCGCCGCAAAATCCTAGTCCAATCCGGAACCCAAATGCTGCAAAACGCCAACGACCTCCCCCAACAAGCCCTCGACCTCATCCGAGGCCTGAAAAAATAACATGCCCCCCCGTGAGGGACAAGTTCCACCTTGTCCCGTTCATTAGAGACAGATTTACACAGATGTAATATGGGGCTACATTGCAATGTAGCTCGGGCCGGGGGCCCGGGCTATAGAGTTGCATTCGCGAAAAATTATACCCCTTTTCTAAAAACCTGATAACATCCAAGCGAGCCCTATGAAAAACCACACTCAAAACTTTACAGAATTAGCGTTGATACTATTCCTCGCCATTTTTATTTCACTATCATCCGGCTGCTCCTCCATCGAGGCCCGCGGCAAAGGGGTGGCCAAACCTTTCCCGGGCATCCAATATATGAGCGATTCGCGACACAGCGTTTATGGCACGGATGGATGGTTGAAACCCAAACCACCCGAGCCAATGCCACTGCCGGAATCGGACGCGGAAAACTCCTGCGATTGGGCGATCGGATTATCTGCTGCTCTCCCCCTGATGGGCGATGAAGCATCAGCGGCCATCGTGTTAATGATCTACGCCCCCATCGACCTCACCGCCACACTCGCCTTCGATCTCCTAATGTGGCCAGCCGACGCACTGGATAACAAAGCCCGCAAGCGGGAGGGGCAAGTTCCACCTTGTCCCGTTCATTAGATACAGATTTCACGGATCGCACAGATTGATTCATGGCAACCCTGTAGCCCGGGCCGGGCTAAAATGGCGAAATTTATCGCTCTTATTTGAAAGATTTGCCTTCTCGTGGTGGTTTCATAGTTAGGCTGTGTCATAGATCAAAAACCCGAACAACGAACCAACCAGAAAAAACACCTATAAAATACAAAAAGGACACGCCGTGAACCCCACTACTTCCTCCTCACCACTCACTACACCCCCGCGCAAAGCGGGCTTCACCCTCATCGAACTCCTCGTCGTCATTGCGATTATTGGGATTTTGGCTGCGATGCTTTTGCCCGCCCTTGCCCGAGCGAAGGCGAAGGCTAACCGAATCAAATGCGTAAATAATCTTGGCTCCATTGGCAAAGCGTTGATGGGGTTTGCGCATGATAATGGCGGGCGATTGCCTTGGCAGTTGATCCCGAGCCAACAGCGCAATCATTTTGGCACCAAATACGTTGAGGATCTGGCCCCGATTTTTTCCACTGCCGCGATGAAGAGCGAATTGCAGACAGCCAAGATTTTGCATTCCCCGTGTGATGCCGACCGCGAGGCGGCCAATGAAGATGCTCAAAAAGGTTGGAAAGGATACAATGCCAAGACCGGCAATCTCATTTCGAAAAGTGCCATCAGCTATGTCCTAATTAAGGGGGCGGATATGGCTCGACCTTCCACAGTCTTGGCTGCTACGCGAAATCTTTCCACTTGCGATTTGGCCTCGGCAAACTGGACTGGCGCGGATGAAGACCCCATTCCCGATCACGCTATGACCGGCCTCAACAAAAGTCAGGGCCAACTCGTGAAGGGCGACGGCAGCGCAAGCTTCTCTACCGATGCAGATTTTGGCACTTCGGGTAAACTCATAAAGGGCCATATCAACTCGAGTGGCGGCGTTAGGCTTGGCAAAGCCAGCACACAGGTAATTGGCTGTAGTGCCAAAGGGCCAATATTGGGATTGCTTTGGAGTAAGCCTTCTTCAGACGGTCGCATCGCCGGATATGTTTTAGAAAAAGGAGGCAAGTACGTAATGGTGGCAACCCGTGGTATCAATTGGAATCAGGCAAAAGCTGATGCCGTAAAACGAGGCGGACAACTGGCGGCTTTTGAAACCAAAAGCGAATACAAGTCCTTTGTTAAAATTTCAAAAGGTTGGGCGAAGAATAACTTCTTGTATGTTGGTGGAACATATAACACCGGGTCTAAATCTTGGCAGTGGCTTAGCGGAGGATCCATTGATTCTGAAATGTTTGCGGGACAAGAATTTAACGACACGGACGAACACGAACACTATGTCGTGTTCCAAAACTGGTAATGCGGCTGACTTTTAATACGCACCGACCGAAGGCAATGCTTTAGGTTTTCTAAATCTTAGACCGTCATCGAACGTATTAAAAATTTTGTCGGCTCCTATGATATCATTGAGGTCGGACAATTGTTTGACGTCCTTTAACTTATGAGAACCCCAGTCTTTATGGGCTCTCAGAGATGTTATTTCATTAGGAATAGAGTCCGCATCTGCAAACAAACAATCCCATAGTTTTAAGAACCCTTTCTCAGAACTAAATACCGCTTGTCCTAGGGATGATCTGTTCCTATAAAAAGTGCACCGGATCACTCGAGTATCACCTTCGGAATAGATGCCGCCTCCCGATTCCCAGGCGAAGTTTGTTGCAAAAACGCTACGGTATACATTGCCGATTGATCCCAATCCTAAATACAATCCACCTCCCCATTGATAGCCGGTGGGGGAATCGGTGGTTTGGTTTTTAAGGAAAAGGGTATACTGAATTTCAAACCGGGATCCGCTGCCGATCATTACTGTGCCGCCCCGGTGGGATAGGTTGGCGATGAATTCGCAGTGGTCGATGTGGATTTTGCTGTGGCCGCTATCCCATAGGCTGGCGGCGGAGTTGGCGGTGAGGGATTGGAAACGACATTGGCGCAATGTGAGGTGGGCTTCTTTCATTAGGATGCCCGCGCCGGTGCCATTTAGTTTTGGATCATTTACATCTGTTGTGTCGGCATTGGCGCTGATCAAGGTGAGGCCTTCGATGAGGGTGGGGGTGTCTCCGGGTAATAGAGTGAGAAGATGAATGGTGTTGTCGGCGCGGGTGGGTTCGGATCGGTGGATGTTTTGGTTGTCGTTTCCCTTGAGATCGCCACTCAGGATTGTGGGGTGTTGGTGGCGGTCCTGTTCATTTCCATTTCCTGATAAAGCCTCCCCGCAGTCGGACGCCGGCAGGGAGGGCGAAGGTGGCAGTGCGATCGCCGGTTTGGCTGGGTTTGTAAATGCCGGCGGCAAGGCGGATTTCATCACCGGGTTCAGCAATTGCCAATGCGGCGTGGAGGTTGCCCAAGGCGTTAGTCCAAGCGTGGTCATTGCCAGTGGCTTTGGGGCGGACAAAAATAACGCGTTTGGGCGGCGCGAATTCCATCGATGCCATTTGCGGCGGAGGTTTGGGAATGGCTTTTTCGGAATGAATTTCAGAGTTGTTTTTGGGCCGGGGGGAATTGTTGGCAATCGCAAACCACAGCCCGGTGGCGGTTAGGGCGAGGGTGGCGGCGATTGCTAGGGTGCGGCGGCGTTGGCGGGCGGCGCGGAGGGGGCGGTGGGTGTCGACGCGGCGGATGTCTTCGGCGAGGTCGGTGGCGCTTTCGTAGCGGGCGGTGGGGTCGATGGCGCAGGCGGTGGTGATGACTTGATTCAACCGGCGGGCTTCGCGGGGCCAATCCTTGGTGCGGGCGATTTCGGGTAGGCGCGGGAAGGCGGCATGGTTTTGGCCGGTGCTGATTTCGTACAATAGTTTCCCGAGAGCAAAACAATCGGCAGAGGGATGGCCGGGGCCTTCAGGGGGGAGATAGCCGAGGGTGCCGACCAGAGTGCTGGCGCCGGCTTCGGCCACCAGCCCAGGATCGGCCAGGCGGGGCTGGCCATTGAGGTAAACGATGTTGGCGGGTTTGAGGTCGCGATGGATGAGGCCGGCGGCGTGCAGATGCGCGAGTGCTTCGGCGAGTACGCAGCCGGTGGTGAGGGTGATTTCGAAGGGTAAAGGTTTGCCGGGGGTTTGGGTGGCGGCGAGGGTGTGCGGGGTGTAGTCGGCTTCATCGGGATTGTGCTCGCCGGTGAGGTCGTCGGCCAGTTCCATGACGTAATAGAAAAACCCGCGTTCATCGTTGCGGCCGACGTGGTAAACGGGGATGAGGCCGGGGTGGGAACGGCTGACGGGGCTGTAGGCTTGGATGCCGCGGAATTCGCGCTCGTAATGTTTATCCTCATCGAAGCGCTCGCGCTGGACGATTTTGAGCGCGCGGTATTCGCCGGTAAGGGCGCGGGCGAGCCAAACTTCGCCGTAGCCGCCCTTGCCGATGCGGCGCAGAAGTTGATAATCGGGGATGTTCATTTCACAAAAAACGGCCCGAAAAACCGGTTAAAATTTCTGGAGCCAGATACCCGACTTGAACGGGTGACCTGCAGGTTACAAAACTGCTGCTCTACCAACTGAGCTAATCTGGCGCGCGGGAAAGGTAGTTTGCGCGGGCGGTTTTGTCGAGGGAGGGTTTTGGGGGTTGATCCTCTTCATCAACCGCCGTCGTTGGCGGCTCATCCGTAGCGTTTGACTAACAAGCGGCTGCGGGAGGCTTCGAGAGCCATTCGGAAGTCTTCGAAGCTGGCGTAGCGTTTCTCGGGGTCTTTGTGCATGGAGCGCAGGATGGCGGCTTCGGTGTCTTTGCTGACGCTGCTGACGAGTTTGCGCGGCGGATGCAGGCGGGTTTTGACGTGCATCCACACGGTTTCCTCCACGGTGGGGGCGTCGAAAGGGACGCGTCCGGTGAGGGCATGGTACATGGTGGCGCCGAGGGAATACATGTCGGAACGGAAATCCTGCCGACCGAGAGCCACGCGTTCGGGGGCGATATAAAATGGGGTGCCAACGAGGCCATCGGGGTGGCGACCTTCGTCGGTGCGGCGGGCGATGCCGAAGTCGGTGAGCTTGGGTTCGCCGTCGGCGTTGTAAAGTATATTGTCGGGCTTGAGGTCGAGGTGGATCATTCCTTTTTTGGCGACCAACTCGAGCGCGGATGAAATTTTAACGCCGACGTCGAGCACATACAGCTCGTCCACGCGGCCATGTTTTTGGATGAGGGCATCAAGGTCGCCGCGGTCGGCCACTTCCATCACGAGAAACTTGTGGCCATCGTCTTCACCGTAGTTGTAAACCTGCACGATGTGGGTGTGGTTGAGCGAGGCTTGATAGCGGGCTTCTTTAAAAAAACCATCCATCGCGTTGACGTCCCGTGTAAACTCCGGCTTCATCAGTTTCACCGCCACGTCGCGATCAAGAATTTCATCACGTGCTCGGAATACCGTGGCCATGCCGCCGGAGCCGATCACCGATCGCAGCTCAAACTGCCGCAGCTTCACGGGCGTCATCACCGAGTGCCCGCAGTTTTTGCAGTTGGCATATTGAAACATTCCCGTATCGGACGGGATAAACGTCTGCGTATTGCAGCGCTCGCACGGAACCATGCGCATGGCGCGTCTGGGTGGGGATGTGCTCATTTGGCTCATTGACTCACTCAAGGTAGACGGGTCTGACGCTGGTTGATGGCGTCGGATTCATTTCCCATTGCTGGACAGATTGTATCAGTTAGGCAGCGAGTTGCAATGGCAAACGAAGCGATTTACGTTGCCAAGCCAGTCATATTTTGGTAATAAATAATCCGATTTATTGCGGCGATCCAATCGCCGCATTTGCCATGAAAAACCTGACGCTTTGGATGCGCGGGCTGGGGCTGCTGCTCCTGCTGGCGGGAGTGGTGGATCTCGCAGCCACCGAAACCGAAGGGGCCCACGCTGGGCACGAACACGATGAGCATCACGCTCATGGTGTGGATGGCGGGGGGCTGAGCGTGTGGTGGGTGCTGCCTTTTGGAGGCATGCTGCTCTCCATCGCGCTGGGGCCATTGGTGGCGGCGCATTTTTGGCACAGCCATTATGGCAAAGTGGCTGCGGGCTGGATTGCTGTGTTCGCCGTGCCTTTTCTTGTTTCGTTTGGCGGCCACGGCTTTTATGAAATCCTCCACATTGTGCTGCTGGATTACGTGCCGTTTATCATATTGCTGGCGGCACTCTTCACCGCCGCAGGCGGTATTTGCCTCAAAGGTTCCCTGCGGGGATCGCCGATGGTGAACACGGCCATTCTTTTAATCGGTACAGTGCTGGCCAGTTGGATGGGAACCACCGGCGCGGCGATGCTGCTCATTCGGCCTATCTTGCGCGCCAACGCCTGGCGCAAGCATCGCGTGCATGTGGTCGTGTTTTTCATTTTTCTGGTGGCTAACATTGGCGGTTCGCTGACGCCGCTGGGTGATCCGCCACTCTTCCTCGGATTCCTCAAAGGTGTGGATTTTTTCTGGACGATGAAGCTGCTTCCCGTGATGGCCCCGGTGTCGGTAGCATTGCTGATTATTTTCTTCATCGTGGATACGATGATGTTCCGCAAAGAAGGCGAAGCCCCCGATGACGGCGAGAAAGTGCCGCTCAAACTCGAAGGCGCTTTAAACTTCGCGATGGTGGGCCTGATTATCGGTGCGATTTTATTTTCCAAATCACTGGGTGATAGTAAATTCAAGGATGCCACCGTGGCAGAGGAAAAAATGGGGATTATCGTAAATTCCAGTGAATCATCCGATCCTGTTAAAGGGGCTTTGATGCGTGAGGATTCCGATGAAACATATATTGTAATCAAGCAAGTCAATGAAACTGAGATAATAATCCCTGTTGCATCCATCACTGAGAGAAAAACATCGCCAAAAGCTATTGCGCCGTCTGAGTTGTTTGCCTTGGAAGAAAAAATGAAAAAAGCCAAGGATAAGTTAAAAAAATATGTAAAAAACAATCCGAGTGTTAAATTTGATGAATCCAACGAGGCCTATCACACCACACGCGTGGAGCATTTGCATTCAATTGCCGAGGTAAACAAGATACGCGCAAAGATATCACACGACGAGGCAACGGGACTGCACATTTTCGGCGTTACTGTGCCTTATTCAAATTTAGTGCGCGATGGGTTGTTGATATTGATCGCGTTCATCAGCCTACGTATCACGCCAATGTTTCGGACGCAAAAGGATGAACACGGTCACGAAGTGGCCGCCGAAGGCGAGGAGGAAACCAATGTGCGAGCCGCCAATGGCTTTACTTGGGAACCGATCCTTGAGGTGGCCAAGCTCTTTATTGCCATCTTTATATGTATGATTCCGGCTCTGTTAATTCTAAAAGCCGGCGTGGATGGCGGTCTCAAAAGCGTTATCCTGATGGTGCAGACGAGCACAAATGATCCTATTAACGCGATGTATTTCTGGCTCACCGGCGTGCTATCTAGCTTCCTCGATAATGCGCCGACGTATGTGGTGTTCTTTAACACCGCCGGTGGCGACCCCACTTCGCTGATGGGCAAAGGCGGAATGTTCGACATAAACGTCGGCAGCACGCTGCTGGCCATCAGTTGCGGCGCGGTGTTTATGGGCGCCAACACCTACATCGGTAATGCGCCCAACTTTATGGTAAAGGCCATTGCCGAAGAAAATGGCGTGAAGATGCCCAGCTTCTTCGGCTACATGGCCTGGAGCGCGGCGATTCTAATTCCCGTCTTCATTGTCGTATCAATCTTTTACTTTTAAGGGATGGTAGGGACGCGAACGGGCGTCCCTACCCTCGACCTTGCGCTTGGTTTGTGGCAAAACGCCACGGCGTATGCGGCTGCTTTATAACATTCTTTTCCCTGTTTTTTTTCTGCTTAGCGCGCCGTATTATTTTTGGAAACTATGGCGGCGCGGGAATTGGCGCGCGGGCTTCGGGCAACGGTTTGGCGGGTACGGCGACTTAGCGGCAAAATTGCGTGGCAAAAAAGTGCTGTGGTTGCACGCAGTTTCAGTGGGTGAAGCAAATCTTTCAGTGCAGCTCGTTGAAAAACTACGCGGACAATTGGAGGGCTGGACCTTCGTGGTGTCCACCACCACCACCACCGGCATGGGCGAGCTGGCGCGCAAGCTGCCAGCGGACGTGCATCGGGTTTATTATCCGGTGGATTGGATGCCCTTTGTGCGGCGGGCTTTTCGTGCGCTGAACCCTGCGGCGATCGTTTTGGTGGAGGCGGAAATTTGGCCCAACCTTTTTTGGCGCGCGCGTGACGTGGGGGTACCGATGCATTTGGTGAACGCGCGCCTTTCGGAAAAATCCTTTCGCGGGTATCGGCGGTTTGGGGTTTTGTTCCGGCCTCTCTTCGCCTCATTGCAAACCGCCGGCGTTCACAATGAGGCGGATGCAAAGCGGTTGGCAGAACTAGGCACTGAATCCAAAGCTATCGCGGTCACCGGAAATATGAAATTCGATGGTGCGTTTGAAGCGGGCGCGGATGCGATGGATGCCCGCGCGTTATTACAGGAATTGAACGTGGCCGATGATGCGCCGGTATTGGTGGCGGGTAGCACGTTTGAAGGGGAAGAAATTCTATTGGCGGAATTATTGCCGCAATGGCGTGAGGCGTTTCCGAATTTGTTTTTGATTTTGGTGCCGCGGCACTTCGAACGCGCGGCGGCAGTGTTGGATCAATTGAAATCCACACAATTAAAAGTGGCCCGCCGCACGGCGATGGAGGCCGCGCCGGAAAATCCCGATGTGTTGTTGGTGGATAGCACGGGCGAATTGAAGTCGTTCTTCAAAGTGGCCACGGTGGTGTTCATGGGCAAGAGCCTCACGGCGCAGGGCGGGCAGAATCCGATTGAGCCGGCGGCGGCGGGGCGGGCAATTGTGTTTGGACCGTTCATGCAAAATTTCCGCGCCGTGGTGGGTGAATTGCTGGCGGCAAAGGGCGCGGTGCAAGTGGCGGATGAAGGGGAGTTGGCCGAAAAAATCCCTGTTTTACTGGGTAATTTAGAGCAACGCGAGGCTTTGGGTGAGGCGGCGCTCGGGGTGGTATCGGCAAACAAAGGCGCCTCGCAGCGAACGGCCGATTGGCTCGGGCAAACGCTGCGGGCGTTGGCTAAGTAGTGTGCCTCCGGACTAAAAGTTGGGCTCGGGCTTGCGCTTCAAGAGTTTCTTGATTTGATCGCGCTTGCCTTCCTGCATCATACGCCACATTTGAATGACCCGTTCGTGGGTTACTAGCTTCCCAACTACGCGCTTGTCGTATTGGTCGTCATAGAATTCCACGAAGCCATTCTCGTAGACGTCGAGTTTCCATCCTTCGTCGTCGTGCAGAGTGATGTTTAAATACTCCGTGCCGGGTGTCTCGAGTTCCTCGAGTATGGATAAAACCTCCCCTGTGCTCGGATCCTTAAACTCTACTCCCTCCTTTTTCAGGTAAGTCGTCAAGTGTTCCACCTCCCTTCGCTCCGTGAAGAGCATTCCTCCTGTCGCGATGGAATGCTTTTTCGCCAGTGCGGTCAAGCAAAAAGCCGCCCCAGTTGTTGGCCGGCTTTTGTGGATGATGAAATGAAGTGTGTTTTATACAATGCCCGTGTTGATCTCAATGCCTTGAAACCACATTTCCAGTTGTTGCGGGCTGGTGCAGTTATCCATTGCGATCTCTTTGGAGATGCGGCCTTCTTCTACGAGGTTGTACATGCAGCGGTTGAAGCTGAGCATGCCGTCATCCGCGCTGGCGTCAATGCATGCGGGCAGGCGGTTGAGTTCGCCATCAAAGATTTTTTGTTTCACCAGCGGCGTACCGATCATGATTTCCTGGGCGGGCACCATGCCGCCATCCAGCGTGGGGCACATACGCTGAGCAACGGCACCGACGATGACTTCAGCATATTTTTTGCGCTGCATTTCGCGTTCTTCTTCGGGGAAAAAATCCAACAACCGGCCGGGGACGGAGGCGGCGGTTCGGGTGTGTACGGTGGAGAGCACCATCGCGCCGGTATCCGCCGCGCGCATGGCGGCGCCAATGGAGGTGGCATCGCGCATCTCGCCCACGAGCACCATATCGGGGTCTTCCCGCAGGGCGCTTTTGAGAGCCCGCTGAAAGCTCATCGTGTCGAGTCCTACCTCGCGTTGTTCGATGACGCATTGTTCGTCTTCGAACATCATTTCCACGGGGTCCTCAATGGTGATGATGTGTTTGCGAAAGTTTTTGTTCAAATGCATCACCATGGCGGCCATGGTGGTGGATTTGCCGGAACCGGTGATGCCGGCCAGAAGCGTGAGCCCGCGCTTGGCTTCGGCGAGTTTCAGGCAGATGGGATTGATGCCGAGCTTCTCAATGGGGGGAAGGTCGTTTTTGATGTACCGCATGGCCAATGCCCATTTGTCGCATTGGGAAAACACGTTGACCCGGAAGCGTCCGAACTTGGGATTGAAATAGGAGAAATCAGTCTCGCGGTCTTCCTTGAATTTTTCGACAAAATGCTCGGGGCACATATTGAAGATGACTTTTTCAATCCATTTTCGGGTGGGCTTGGGCCAATCCCGATCGCGTAAGCCGCGGCTCATGCGGAAGTGGACGTAGTGATCCTCCTTGATGTGGAGGTCGGCCACGTCTTCATTAATCGCATCCTGCAAAATCAAATCGAAGAGCCGAAGGTCATCGTCTTTGATGGACTTATCTTCTTCGAGTCCGTTCCAACACTCTGAATTTTCATTCGATTTGAGCAACAGGCCGGCGGGGTAACGCAGGCTGATGTCCTCGTCCTCAGTAAGCAGGATGCCGCCTTTGGGATCGCGATCGCGTTCGCTCAATGGCACGGCTTGGTCGGCGGAAATCTTGAGTTCAATAGGAGCGATTTCAGGAGCGGCTTCAACCTCCGGGGCTACTTCAACAGCAGGAGGGGTTGGGGCTAATTCCGTGCCGGTGGGATCAACCGCCGGTGGGGCGATTTCCATACCGGGCGCGGGGGGAGGTGCGGCGGCGGGATCCACCACCACAGGTGCGGGTGGTGGGGCTTCTTCTGCAAAAGGCATAGCTGGGGCAGGAGGTGCTTGGGGGGGCGGGGGCGCGGTAATTTGCATGCCCGGCGGGGGCGGAGGCGCGGCGGCATCAGGAGCGGCAGGGGGAGCTGCGGGGGCGGCTTCGGCCGGAGGCGGCGGGGCTGGCGGCATCGTTTCCATGTCTCCCAAAGTTTACTGCCCAAACAAGGAAAAAGCAACTATTGGGGATGGGTTCGGGAGGGAGGGGCTTTGCACGTTCCTCCCGTTCACCATTCCAGAACCGTGGCGCCCCACGTTAATCCTGCGCCGAAGGCGATGATTAGGATTTTGTCGCCGCGTTTTACTCTGCCGGTTTGGAGGGCTTCGTCCAGGGCGACGGCGACGCTGGCGGCGGAGGTGTTGCCGTATTTTTGGAGGTTGACAAATACCTGATCTTCACGCGCGCCGAGGCGGCTGCCGATGGCGCTGATGATGCGCTGATTGGCTTGGTGCGGAATGATGCACTGGATGTCTTCGATGGTGAGGCCGCTGGTTTCGAGCACTTCCTTGGCGGCGGCGGTCATGGCATTAACGGCGTTTTTATAAACTTCCTTGCCCTCCATTTTGAGGAAGTGGATGCGTTCGTTCACTGAATCGACGGTGGCGGGTTGGCGGCAACCGCCACCGGGCATAGCGAGGATATCGGCTTTGTTGCCGTCGCTACCGAGGCGGGTGGCGAGCACGCCGCGCGCGCCTTCGCGGCGCTGGAGAACAGCTGCGCCGGCGCCGTCGCCGAAGAGGACGCAGGTGTTGCGGTCTTCCCAGTCAATAATTGAGGAAAGTTTTTCTGCGCCAACAATGAGAACATTTTGATAAATGCCGCTGGCGATAAAAGCGCGGCCGACTTCGAGGGCGTAAATAAATCCGGAACAGGCGGCTTCCAAATCAAAGGCGGCTGCTTTGTCCGCGCCGAGTTCTTTTTGCACGAGGCACGCGGTGGCAGGGAATGGCATGTCGGGCGTGATGGTGGCCACGACGATGAGATCCAGGTCGGCGGCATCCAAGCCCGCTTGGGCGAGGGCTTTGCGCGAGGCGTGCGCGGCGAGGGTGGAGGTGTGCTCGCCTTCGGCGGCGATGCGGCGTTGTTTGATGCCGGTGCGGGAGGTGATCCAATCGTCGGTGGTATCGACCATTCCTTCCAGCTCGGCATTGGCGAGGATACGTTCGGGGACGTATGAGCCTACGCCGGTAATGGCGCAGCCTTGGAGCTTGTTTTCGTCGCTCATAGAGAACGGCCGTTTCCGGCAAAAAAACTACGGGCGGGTTAGCCCTGGCTTTTCACAGTGAGCACTTGGCGGCCTTTGTAATAGCCGCAGCTTGGGCACACGCGGTGCGCTTGAGCGGGCTCGTCACATTGCGGGCAGGATTGAACCTGGGGCAGCGTGAGTGCGCTATTGGAGGCCAGGCGCTTGCGGCGGCGGCTGCGTGAGGTTCTGCGTTTTGGTACGGGCATTGTTTTTCCTAACTCTTTGGTTGCTTCCAGTCATCCAGCTTGCTCCAAGTATTGGAGTCGGCCACGTCGGCTGGGGGCGGGCTTTCCTGTTTGAAAACCAGTCCTTCGCACGCGGGGCCACACAGCGGATGCTGTGGAAGGCGAAGGAGAATATCGTCCCGCAGCCATGGAGTCAAGTCCACGGAATCCCAACCATACTCGATGGCATCGTCGCCTTTGAGGGGCAGGGCGACGGCCCATTGGGGCAAATTGATCGGGAATTCAAACGGCTTGAGGCAGCGCGCGCATTCGGCGGTAAAATCCATTTGCAACTGGCCAAAGACGATCAGCGTATCGTCCGACTCGCTGGCGGTGAGCGCATACGCCAACGGCCCGGCCGGCTTCATCAGTGCTTCCTCTTCGCCAAGTTCCAGCGCAAGTTCGGTGGGCGTGAGCTCGCCTTCGAGGTGCAGTTGCTCGTCTTGGAGATCATCCAAAATAATCTTGAGGGCCATAGCTGCTCCTTATTTACGGCACTCGGTGAGCGCGCGCTCCACGTGCGGCGACACAAACGCGCTCACATCGCCGCCGAGTTGCGCGATTTCTTTAACCAGTTTGCTGCTGAGAAACGTGTACGTTTCGCGCGGCATCATAAAAATTGTTTCGATGTCCGGCTCCAACTTGCGGTTCATCAATGCGAGCTGAAATTCAAATTCAAAATCCGACACCGCCCGCAACCCGCGAATGATCGCCTGTGCTTTTTGGTCACGAGCGAAGTCCACCAGCAACCCGTCAAAGGCACTCACCTCCACATTACCCAGCACCGCCGCCGCCTCGGTGATCTGCGCTTGCCGTTGGTCCTTCGTGAAGAGCGGCGCTTTCGAGCTATTCACTGCCACCGCCACGATGACGCGATCGAACAGCTTCGCCGCCCGTTCAATGACGTCCAAATGGCCGTTCGTGATCGGGTCGAAACTGCCGGGATAAATAACCGTGCGCACCGCGCCAACATCCCGTCCCGCGCCCATGCGTGCAAGGCTTTTCCGGCCGCCCTCGACAAATCGCCCCATTTGGCCTTATATTAACCAAACCGGCTATGCCAGCAGACGACATTCCACCGCCGCCGCCACCCGAGGAAATTCCCCCGCCACCCCCGGAGGAAACCGCCGCGCCATTGCCAGCAGGAGATGGACCGCGCCGCTGCGGCAAAGCCTTTTCCAGTTTGCTGCTTGGCTTCATCGGTTGCCTCCTCGGCGGCGTGGCGCTTGCCGGAATGTACTACAACCCCGGCGCATCCGAATCTGTGAAAATAACCGGCAACCTCAACACGATGCAGGAAGTCGTCGTGCAGGATGCCACCAACCGTGGCCTCAAAATGTTCCTCGCTTCCTTCGGCCAATGGTTCGGCTTCGTGGGCGCTGCGCTTGGGCTCGTCGGGTTTATTCAAGGCCTCACCCATCTATATCAAGCCAGCGAAAAACTGGTGCTCCCCAAACGCTGGCTCGCCAGTTTTGGCACTCTATTTTCCTTCATTGCCTGTTGCAGCATCCTCACCGCGCTCAAGCACGGCTACGATGCCCACGTGGGGTTGCCCAAAGAAAATGCCGAGGAAGCCTTCAATCGCGTCGAACAAGTCGCCGGCATTATCCAACAAGGCGTGGACATCGCCAACGGCAAGGAACCCCCCAAACAAGGCGGACTCGGCAGCAAAGCCACCGGCATCGGCGAAGGTATTCTCGGCGGTAGTTTGAATCCCGTGCAGCAACTTTTGACCGAAGACTACATCGGCCGCACCGCGCCCGCGCTGGATGTCTACGCCGTGAACACCCGTCGCAGTACCTTCGAACTCTCCACCCTCCGCAACACCCGCGTGCTCATCGCTTTCCTCAACCCCGCCAGCCCCGCCTGCGGTAAAGTGGTCGCCCCCCTCAACGCTCTCTTTGACCGCACCTCACGCGGCCAACTGTGGATCATCGGTTCCTGCCCGCCCAAAACTCAAGGTGCCCTCGCCTTCACCAAAACTTACGGCGCAAAATTCCCCATCGGACACGCCCAATTCTACCGCGAACCCTACTCCGACATCACACTCCCGCCCGCATTTATGGTCGTCGATGAAAACGGGGCTATCGTATCCTTCCACTTTGGCCTCGCCTCGTTGCCGGCGGCGATTCGTGCTGCGGAAGGGAAACCTTGATCATTGAAAATTGAGCCTTCTAATATCCCACCCCGCCTGAACCAACGCCGCCCGCGCCCTCCCTTCCTCCGCCCCCGTCAACGTCTGCACAATCCGCACCGCGCGATCGCGCAGCTTTTTATTCTTCGGATCCAAATCCACCATCAAATTCCCGCGTACCTTTCCCAGTCGCACCATTGCCAGCGTGGTAATGCAATTCAAAATCAACTTCGTTGCCGTACCCGCCTTCAAACGCGTGGAACCCGTCAGCACCTCCGGCCCAATCGCCGGTGCCACGATGAGGTGCGGCACACCCGCGCGCCGTTTCAATTTCGGATCAAAACAAACCAACGCCGTCCGCGCTCCGCGCTTTGCCGCCGCCTCCATCGCCCCCCATACAAACGGCGTGCGCCCGCTCGCGGCAAGGCCGATCACCACATCCTTTTTCCCCACACCACGAAATTGAACCGCCGCCGCACCCGCATCCGAATCATCCTCCGCGCCTTCAATCGACCGCGTTAACGCACGCGGGCCGCCTGCGATAATCCCCTGCACCTGTTCCGGCCGCGCTCGAAACGTGGGAGGGCATTCGCTCGCATCCAAAACTCCCAACCGCCCGCTTGTCCCCGCGCCCACATAAAACAACCGCCCACCATCCTTCAACGCCGCCGCCACCCAACCGACGATGCGCGCAATTTTTTTGCTCTCACCCAACACCGCCCTCGCCCCGAGCGCTTCCTCACTGAGCATCAGCGTGATAGCCGATTGCGTGGGAAGCTTATCGAGATTCATCGAACGCCGGTTGCGTTCTTCGGTGGCAGGAAGATGCCCCGGCGATTGCGGACTGGCGGGCTCGTCTCTCCATTGTCCGCTGCGTTGCGCCTTGGAGGGACGAGTCTGCGAATCCGTTTTCTTCAATAACGCCGTCCCC
This sequence comes from Limisphaerales bacterium, assembly GCA_014382585.1. NCBI lineage: Bacteria > Pseudomonadati > Verrucomicrobiota > Verrucomicrobiia > Limisphaerales > Limisphaerales bacterium. Next base: position 85,728 of record JACNJL010000045.1, read on the forward strand.
AACACAATCGCGCCCCAAACGCCGTCGCGTTTTTGGGTGGATACGTTTGCATTCGGCCAGCGGGATTTGATTTCAGCAGCCACGTTGCGGGCAAAGGCCGGTTGATTGCGCAGCACGCCGCCGGACAACACGAACTCAACGGGCGAATTTTTCTTCACCAACTTCCCCGCACAAGCGACCGCGTCCTTGGCAAGCATTCCCGCCGCACCCACCAACACATCGCGCGCAATGCGGTCGCGTTGCTTGGCGGCAGCAAACACCTCCGGTGCCAACGCGGCAATCGCGTCTTTGTCCGCGATCGCCACCCAATCAATGAGATCATCGGGGGCATTGCAGCCAGTGGCCGCGAGCAGCTTTTCGCCCAATCGACTCCACGCGCCATCGCGGTCAAAATAAAACACCACCGCCTTCAACCCGCGCAGGCCGATTTCAAACCCGCTGCCCTTGTCACCGAGCACGTGCCCCCAACCGCCCATCTTCGCCGTACGCCCATCGGGTGCCATCCCAAAACAACACGAGCCCGTCCCCGAAAGCACGAGGACTGTCGGTAGGGCGGGCTGCCCCAGCCCGCCGCGGCGCGCTCGGAGAGCGCGCCCTGCCAGTGCAATTTCCAAATCGTGCGTCACGTGGCACGGCATTCCCCTCCAAACCTTTGCCACCGCAGTCCGCACGCGTTTTCGATCCGTTTCATTCCGTGCCCCCGCCAAGCCCAAGCCAATCGCATCCGGCTTCTCAAATTGTTTACCAATTCCACGCAGCAATTTCACCAATGCCCGATCATCCAGCAACCGCACATTCCCCGGCCCGAATGTGGCACGCTCCATCTCCCGCCCGTGGGCATCCGCCAGCAGCGCCGTCGTGCGCGTGCCGCCCCCCTCGATACCAAGAGTGAACGGACGTTGAAATTTTAGAGCCTTCGCCACGCGCGGAGTCTGTGCGCGCGCCGCCGTGCAGCGCAAGCCAATGTAGCCCGGGCCGATGGCCCGGGCCCCGGCCCACCGGGCCGGGCTACAAACGCGCCCGCTCAATGGTTTTCACCAACCCCGATCTTGGTTTTGCCCTCAATCTGCGGTATCCCAAACGCATGACCGATACGGAACAGGCGTTGCTCGACACCTTGCTGGAGCTGGAAACCGCTGTGGCCAATGTGAATGCCGAGCCTAAACCGGATCTCGTGGGCATTTTCGCGCGGCTGGACGACTTGACCGCCGCGCTGCCCAAAGATGCACCGCGCGATTTGCTGCATTATCTCCACAAAAAAAGTTTCCAAAAAGCGCGCCTCTATTTGCAGGGGCAAGATCCGGAAGCTGGCACTTGCGCCCATTAATTCCTGAAATGATCGACGACACCATTGCCGCCATTGCCACGCCGCTGGGCGAAGGCGCGCTGGCGATCATCCGGCTTTCCGGGCCGGATGCGCTCGCGATTGCGGGCAAATGTTTTGAGCCCATCGGCGCGGCTTCCGCTTCGCCTACTGACGCCCCCACGCACACGTTGCATTACGGAAACATCGTGGCCAAGGGCCGCACCATCGATGAAGTGTTGCTGGCGGTGATGCGCGCGCCACGCACGTTCACGCGCGAGGACACGGTGGAAATCACCTGCCACGGCGGAATGGTCGCCAGCCAGGCCGTGCTGCAAACGGTGCTGGCCGCGGGCGCGCGCAGTGCGTTGCCGGGGGAATTCACGCGGCGCGCTTTTTTAAATGGCCGCATTGACCTCACGCAAGCCGAGGCTGTGAGCGATGTGATCCACGCCCGCACCGATCTCGCCCTTGCCGCCGCTAACGAACAACTCGCCGGCAAACTCAGCCAGCGCATCAATGAACTCCGCGATGACCTCATGCAAACGCTCGCGCACATCGAGGCACACATTGATTTCCCTGATGAAGATATTGCGCCCGACACGCTCGCTCAACTTACCGGAAGGCTCGAAGCCGCGTTGGAGTTCATCGACACGCTGCTCGCCACCGCGAACGAAGGGCGCATCCTGCGCCGCGGCATTCGTGCCGCCATCATCGGTCGGCCCAACGCCGGCAAATCCAGTTTGCTCAATCAATTGCTCGGGCACAACCGCGCCATCGTGACACCGACCGCCGGCACCACGCGCGATACCATTGAGGAAACCGCCAACATCCGCGGCATCCCCGTGGTATTCATTGATACCGCTGGCCTGCGCGAAACCGCTGACGGAATTGAGGCCGAGGGCATCCGTCGCAGCCACGAAAGCATCGCGCACGCGGAACTCATTTTGCATGTGCTTGACGCCGGCGAAGCGTTTACTGCTGAAGATCAAAACTATCTCGAAGCATTTACCGACAAAAAACGCCTGCTCATCGCCAATAAAATCGACCAACCACGTGCGCTCGATGTGCCGGTTGATTGCCACGAAACCTGCGCGCTCGATGGCACCGGCATCGAGGGCCTTAAGGACGCCATCCGTGATGCAGTGTGGAGCGGTTCCATCCGCGCCGATATGTTACCGGCGATGATCAATGCCCGCCATCAGGACGCCTTGCGCCGCGCCCGCGCGGGCCTCACCGATAGCCTTGCCAGCCTGCGCACCGAAGCCACGCTCGAGCTCATCGCGATGGATCTCCGCATTGCCGCCAACGCCGTCGGCGAAGTCGTGGGCAATACCTCCACCGAAGATTTACTGGATTCAGTCTTCAGCCAGTTTTGTATTGGAAAATAATCGGCTATCGCGTCTTCGCCGCACTGCCGATTAATAAACAAGAACCCGCCAGCGCCGGCACCAAATACAACCCACCATCGCCCGTGAGGCTTTTGATGAGGCCGATCAGCATCGTGACGCAAAAGCTCAGCTTCGGCCCGAAATCACCGCCGCCTTTAAAGATGTCGATGAAGTTGCCCAGCAATATAATTACATTTGCGAGAACGATCCCGCCAATCAATAGCTTGATTGAAAGATCACTCTTCGTGGCCACTTCGTGCGAGGACTTTGTGCGGGTGGTGACAAAACAAATGATGCTCGCAGCGATCTTCAAACCCAGTCCGGCGATCATTGCGAGCCCCGTCATCACCGAACCCTTAAATGCCTTAAACGCGTCGATCAACGGCACTCCTTGTCCTTTTGCGGGCACGAGGCACGACAGCACCAGAAACCCACCGCCCACCACCGCAATAATATAAGCCGGCAAATTGGACGGCCGATAATGGCGCGCATAGCAGCCCATCAACAACGCCGTGAGGCCAATGAAAAATATGATGGGTTGGCCTTGAAGCATTCCCGATGGGGAAGAGAATGTGGGACGTGCGCCCGTCACAATCAGATTGCCGCCAATCGAGATCATCGAAGAAGTGCGCGTGCCCGAGCCAAATGCCGAGACTCCGCTGTTGGAAAAAAGAATAATCATCAACACCAAGCTGAGGCCAAGCGCCACGCTGCAACGCACAGGGTCTTTCGTGCTCTTCGCCATCGCAGCGAGCGTGATGCCGACGATCAGCGGGCCGATCATGGCGATGATGTACTCCGCGCTTTTCCCGTCTCCCAAATCAAAATTCGGGAAATTAATTTTAAACGGACTGAACATCACCATCGGTAGCACCACACCCACGATGCCGAGAATGCCAAGCGTCATAAACTGCGTGGATTTTTGCGTCTCTTCATCGTACGGGCTGTAGGTGCCCGCGACGGCCGGTTGGGGGGCAACAGCAGCGGCGATTTGCCCAGTGCTTCCGGGGACAACTTGCGGGTAGAGTTCGCCGAGCGGTTTCCAGCCGTCCATCCCTTCGTGCCACGCGCTGTCGGTGGGCAGGAGTTGACCGCCTTCGAGATGGATCTTTGCCGTTTCGTATTTGTACGGCCCGTGCTTTTCGCCTTGGCGTGAAATGTGCACAGCGGTATCCGGCGGCGGCCCAGCAGGCGCAGCTTCGGTGGTGGGAGCAGGGGGCGGTGGCGGCGGTTCGGCGGCTTTGGTTTCCTGTTCTTTGGCGAATAATTCTTCCAATGGTTTCCAGCCATCCGCACCCGCGTGCCACGCCAAGTCGGTCTTTAGCAAAGTGCCATCTTCCAAATATTGCTTAGTAATATCCTCCGGATACGGGCCAAATTGTTGGCCTTTGCGGGTGATATGAATTTTACGGGGCTCGTCGGCCATAACAGAAACGTTGTGGACGATACGCGAAACTGAACTGTTTTTCAATGAAATTGGCGTGACCTTTGCTCGGCAATCGGCCAAGACCAACCGCGATGCACTCGTTGGAAGAAGCCCGCGCGGAAATGCTGAAGCACATCGCGCCGTTGCCAGCGGAAACCATTCCGCTCACACAAGCGGCTGGCCGTGTGCTGGCCACCGAAGTGCGCGCGGCGATCAACTTGCCGCGCTTTGATAATTCCGCGATGGATGGCTACGCCGTGCGCGCCGCCGAAGCAAACAAAGGCGCAAAGCTGAAGTGCATCGGCGAAGTGCCTGCGGGCAGTTCATTTGAAACCGAATTAGGCGCGGGCGAGTGCGTCCGGATTTTCACCGGCTCCCCCATGCCCGCCGATACCAACGCCGTGGTGATGCAGGAAGATACACGCGTGGAGGGCGATACCATCGAAATCACCGATGACGCGAAGCCCTTCGAGCACGTTCGCTTGCGCGGGGAGGATGTGAAAGCGGGCGAGATAATTGGCCACGCCGGCGAACGCCTTCACGCGGGGCGCTTGCAATTGCTCGGCAGTGCGGGCGTGGCGGAGGTCAGCGTGCATCGCCAGCCCATCGTGGGGGTGTTGGCCACGGGCGATGAATTGCGCGAGCCGGGCGAGGATTTGGGCGCGAGTGGCATTCATGAAAGCAACCGGCTGGCGCTGGCTGAACTTATCCGCCAATGCGGTGCGGCACCGCGCGTGCAACCGCTGGTGCGCGACACGATGGAGGCGACGATGGCGGCACTGCAAACCGCCTTCGCCGAATGCGATGCGGTGGTCACTTCCGGCGGCGTGTCGGTGGGCGCGCACGATTATGTAAAAGCTGCGTTTGAAAAACTGGGCGGCTCACTGGATTTTTGGCGTGTGAACATTAAGCCCGGCAAGCCATTCGTCTTCGGCCGGCTTGAAGGCAAACCCCTCTTCGGCGTGCCCGGCAATCCGATTTCGGCGATGGTCACGTTTCTCGTTTTAGCGCGCCCGGCGTTGATGCAGTTGCAGGGCGCAGCGGAATTGAATTTGCCCGCCCATCCCGGCGTACTTGCTGATCCGCTGGCCAATCGCGGTGACCGTCGCCATTTTATGCGCGTCCGCGTGGACGCCAAAGGAACCGTGCATGCCACCGGTTTGCAAGCGTCTCACGCCGTCAGTTCGCTGAGGCAAGCGAACGGTCTCGTGAATGTGCCGCCGGAAACCCATCTGGTGGAAGGGGAGAAGGTGGAGGTGTTGCGGTTTGCCTGATTTTCCTACAGGTACTCTTTCAATTTTTCCTGATACTTGTGGTACAGCCCGCTGAGTACAATTAGGATCACGCCCAGTCCCATAAACGTGAGAATGCGCGGGACACCGTTGAGCTTGCTCCACGCGAGGAAGACGAGATTGGTTGTGGCGGCGAGCATCACGATGAGGCCAAAGATGCGGTGTGTGCGTTCGGCCGCGTAGAGGCCGAGGCCAATAAAAATGCCGGCGAGCAGTCCCCATGTGAGCACGTCCAAATCGCCTGGCACTATGCGCGAGCCCCACACCCACAGGCTGAGGTTCATCGCCACAATCAACAGCACGTGCCCGACTTCGGGGATAATATTTTCCGTGTCGCGTTTGCGCGCGAAATATTGTGCGCCCAAAAGCAGGGCAATTGCCAGCCCATCCCACGCCACCGGTTCGTGCCAATGAAAAGCGCAGTGCCAGCCGAACATCATCCATCCAAGCAACCCAAACGCGGTGCCAACTAAAATGCGTTCGAAACGCGTGCGCCGCGCGTGGGCCATTATATGGCCGATGGCTACTGCGCTGAAGGTGACAAATAAATATTTCGATTCCACAAAACTATACCCCCACGCCAGCACCAGCAGCCAGCCGAACAGAAAATAAACCGACGTGTTCGCCTTGGCCAATTTGGCGAGCGGACTTTGTGGGTCGTCAATCAGCGTGCGCGCGTGCAGCAGAAAATGGCTCATCCCCAGCATCGCTAGTGCGGGGATGAGGGAAAGCACGCGATCGGCATCGGCGCCCATCATTTTGAAGGGCGAAAAAAATGCGGCTACCACCAGCCACGCCTGCGCGGCCATTAGCGCGGGCGTCAGCCGTAGCATCAACGCGCCCGTGCTGAGCGCGATACCGATGACGGGCAGCATCCACAACAGCCGCTCGTCCGCCACAAAGTTGATGGCGATGAATAGCCCCACCAAAACCGCCGTGACCTGTCCCACCGCGCTGGTGGGCGCGATGTATTGCCCGGCCGATTCGAATCGTTTTCGCAAATTCTCCTGCGAGCGATTGAGTGCCCACGCGTTGGCCAGCAGCAGCACGGGCGCGATGAGCGCCAACCCCCAAGTCAGTTCATTGCCCGGCAAAAAAGTTTGCGGCACTACCATCGCCGCACCGCCCCACAACGCCAGTTGACCCACGCCAAACAATTGCATCGACCGCATCGCCCAACCGAATCCCGTGAACGCCAGCCCCAGCAATGCCAGACACCACGTGGCGTTATTGAGGTCGAAATTCAGTCCGATGCCCAGCGCGATGAGCACGGCCGCCAGCGCCAGCAATTCGTTGGCCAATCCTTTTTCATCCGGCAACTGCCGCCGCAAAAATCCGTGCAGTGCCGCCAACGCCAAACCATACACCAGCGGGAACCCCCAATAATTTCCCCGCATTTCCGGAAGCGCGAGCAGTGTGAATGTGATGAAACTAAAATACGCGATGTTATTGATGTGAATGAAGCTGGCGCGCCGGGCGGCACTCATCGATTCGTGGCGGGTGAGGAGGGCCGCCAGCGTGAAGATGATCCAGTACGCCGTGAGAAATCCCGCGCCATTCCAGAACCCCGCGTCTATGCCCGCCGGATGCATAAATCGCCAATAACCAAACCCGGCGAAGGTGGTGACGAGACTCAGAAAGGGAAGGTTGGCCCAACGATTGCGAATGACAAACACCGTGGCCGCGATGGCAAGCGCCACGTTGGAGAGCAGCGTGAAGCCCACGTGCGCGCCGGTGGTGTCGTGGATGAGCGGCACGTACGAGGCATAATACGCGCCGGCAATGGCGAACATGGCCATCACTTCCGAGCGCCTTCGCGTGGCCACGACGACGATAAAAATCGCCCAAGCCGCAAGCAGCACGCCTGCCAACACGGGGCTTCCGATGAGGCCAAGATACGGGCGCTCCACAAAATAAAGTGCGTACGTGGAAAAATACACGGCGGCAAAACCGCCGCCGGTCAGCACTTCCGAATAATTTTTTAAAGACTCAAACCGCCGATGCAACCACAGCCCCGCCGTCAACATTCCAAAGCTGACCGCATATAATAGTGACGCATTGATATAAGGGCGCACCGAGTCGCTGATGCCCTCGTAGCCCATGCGCGCGAGATAAACCAGGCCGGTGAGCACCATCAACACACCCAATCGCACCAGCCAAACTTTGCCAATTTGCAATTCAATCGAACCTTTGTCCGGGGCCGCGGGAGGAACGGGAATGGGTTCGGGAGCAGGATCAATTTCCGGTAACGTGGGCAGCGGTTTTTTGGGTTGCACCGTCGAAGGAATCGGATCGGGCATCGGCGAAGGCGCGACCGGTGCGGGCGGTTGTTCCGGTGTGGCCGATGCGGTTGCCACCAAGACGGGCGGTAAATCCGAGAGCTCCGCCTTGGCCGGAGCCGTTGGAATGACTTGGAAAATTGGGGCGGAGAATCCCTCAGTTCCACCCATTTGCTGGCGCAGCATCTCAATTTGCTGCGTTTGCTCGCGACTTTGGGTTTCCAGAGTAACCACGCGTTGACTCAAATGCCTGACGGAGTTCGCGCTCGTAGATCGCGTCGCAATGGCGATTAACCCGACCACCAGCAATACCGTTGAACATAGACAAATCCATTCCATACCCCGACGGTACTCCATCCACCCCACGCTGAGAAATTGATTCGACTGCGGCCGTTATCGACTGACTCAATACAAAAACATATCAACATATCCGGATATGTTGATTTTACTGTTGACGTTGTCGGGTGGCGGGTTAAGCTCTTCGCGGTATGAAAAACTCGCCCATCATTGAGGAACTGCGGGAGCGGTTGGCCTCGCGCATTCTGTTTTTGGATGGCGCGATGGGCACGATGGTGCAGCGGTTTTCATTGGAGGAGGCGGACTTTCGAGGGGAACGCTTTGCTGATCATTCGGGCGAATTGAAGGGCAACAACGATTTACTGTCGATCACGCGACCGGAAATCATTCGTGGCATTCATACGGAATTTCTGGAGGCGGGCAGTGACATCATCGAAACCAATACCTTCAGCGCCACACGCATTGGGATGGCGGATTATTCGTTGGAGGAAGTTGCGCGCGAATTGAATGTTGCCAGCGCCAAGCTGGCGCGCGAAGCGGTGGAGGCCGTGATGGCGAAGGATGCGTCGCGACGCTGTTACGTGGCGGGCGCGATTGGGCCGACTAATCGTACGGCGTCGCTTTCGCCGGATGTGAACGATCCGGCGTACCGCGCGGTGACGTTTGATGATCTCGTGGCAACGTACCGCGAGCAGACCGAAGGGCTCATCGAAGGCGGTGTTGATATTTTGCTGCCGGAGACCACCTTCGACACGCTGAATCTCAAGGCGGCGCTGTTCGCGATTGAACAGGTCTTTGAGGAAACCGGCGAGCGATTGCCGGTGATGGTTTCGGTGACGATCACTGATGCCTCCGGTCGCACGCTTTCGGGGCAGACGACTGAGGCGTTTTGGAATTCCATCGCGCACGCGAAGCCTTTCACCGTGGGCATCAATTGCGCGCTCGGTGCCAAGGAAATGGCGCCGTACATCCGCGAACTTTCGCGCATCGCGGACACGTTTGTGCATTGCTACCCAAACGCCGGCTTGCCCAATCCGCTCGCGGAAACCGGCTACGACGAGCGGCCCGTCGATACCGCGGAAGCGTTGCGCGATTTGGCGGAGCAAGGGTTGCTGAATGTCGCGGGTGGTTGCTGCGGCACCACGCCGGCCCATTTGAAGGCGATCATCGGATCGCTCGCCGAGGTGAAGCCGCGCGTGCCGCAAACGCGCAAGACATCACTGCGCCTCAGCGGTTTGGAGCCGCAAACGATTGGTGATTCGCCGGGGCAACTCGCAATGGTCGGCGAACGCACCAACGTGATGGGCTCGCCGAAGTTCAAAAAACTCATCAAAGATGACGATTTCGAAGGCGCGCTCGCGCTTGCGCGGCAACAAGTGGAGAATGGCGCGAACGTCATCGATATTTGTTTCGACGAAGGCTTGCTTGATGCGGAGGCGTGTATGAAACGCTTTTTGAATTTGCTGGGCTCCGATCCGGATATTTCGCGCGTGCCGATTATGGTGGATAGCTCCAAATGGAGCGTGCTCGAGGTGGGCCTGAAATGTTTGCAGGGCAAAGGCATCGTAAACTCCATCAGCCTCAAAGGCGGCGAGGAAGAATTTCTGCGCCAAGCCGCGTTGTGCCAGCGTTACGGCGCGGCCGTGGTGGTGATGGCGTTCGATGAAAAAGGACAAGCGGCCACCGTCGAAGACAAAGTGGCCATCGCCGAACGCGCGTACAAACTGCTCACGGAGAAACTGGATTTCACGCCGGAGGACATTATTTTTGACCTCAACATTTTGACCGTCGCCACCGGAATGGACGAGCACAACGATTACGCGGTGAACTTCATCGAAGGCGTGCGCCGCGTAAAAGAAGTGTGCCCCGGCGCGCGCACGAGCGGCGGCGTGAGCAATATTTCGTTCTCATTCCGCGGCAACAACACCGTGCGCGAGGCGATGCACTCCGCGTTTTTGTTTCACGCCGTGGAAGCCGGATTGGATATGGGCATCGTCAATGCCGGGATGCTCGAAGTGTACGAGCAAATTGAGCCGGAACTGCTTGAGCACGTTGAGGATGTGCTGCTCAATCGCCGCGCGGATGCGACTGATCGGCTTATTGATTACGCGGAAAAATTCAAGGGAGTTAAAAAAGAACGTGCCGCCATCGACCAAAAATGGCGCGACGAACCCGTGGCCGCACGACTGAGCCATGCGTTGGTGAATGGCATCACCGAATTCATTGAGGCCGATACTGAGGAAGCGCGCGCCGCTGCCGATCGGCCGTTGGAAGTCATCGAAGGACCGTTGATGGACGGGATGAAAGTGGTGGGCAAACTTTTCGGCGCGGGAAAAATGTTTCTGCCGCAAGTGGTGAAAAGCGCGCGCGTGATGAAAAAGGCCGTGGCCTATCTCACGCCGTTTATGGAGGCGGAAAAGCAAGAGGGCGACGAGGATTCGGCCAATACAATGGTGATCGCCACCGTGAAGGGCGACGTGCACGACATCGGCAAAAACATCGTGGGCGTCGTGCTCGCTTGTAATGGCTACAATGTGGTGGATCTCGGCGTGATGGTGGATTGTGATTCAATTTTAAAAGCCGCCGAAGAACACAATGCCGACATCATCGGAATGAGCGGCCTCATCACGCCCTCGCTCGATGAAATGATTTTTAACGCCAAAGAAATGCAACGGCGCGGATTGAAAACGCCACTGCTCATCGGTGGCGCGACCACCAGCAAAATGCACACGGCGGTCAAAATCGCGCCTTCGTACGAGGGCTCAATTTGCCACGTGCTCGACGCTTCGCTTGTGGTGGGCGTGTGCAACGATTTGCTGAGCGAAAATCGTCGCGAAGATTTCCAAAAGGAACTCGAGGTGGAACACGAACGCCTGCGCGAGAAATTCGCCGGCGGCGATGATGGCCGCAAAGACATCGTGCCGCTTGCCCGAGCACGGGCCGCCGCGCCGTCATTTGACTGGGCGACCGAAGAAATTCGCAAACCGGAAATCCTTGGCCTGCAACATTTTGAATCCATCCCGTTGGATGTGCTGGCAACGTACATCGATTGGTCGCCCTACTTTTGGGCGTGGCAATTGCACGGCGTGTACCCGACGATTTTCAACAAACCGGAAGTCGGCGCCGAGGCTAAGAAACTTTTTGCTGACGGCAACAAAATGCTCGAGGACATCATCGTCAACCAACGATTTACCTCCCGCGCCGTGGCAGGCTTTTGGCCGGCCAACGCGGTGGGTGATGATGTGGAAATTTACAGCGACGAAACGTGCGCGGAACAGCTCGCCACGTTTTATTTCCTGCGCCAACAGCGGCAGAAAAAAGAAGGCCAGGTTTGCCGCAGCTTGTCTGACAACGTCGCCCCAAAAGACAGCGGCCGCATCGATTACTTTGGCGGATTCGCAGTGACGATGGGGCAGGAAGTTGAGGAATACGCCGCCACCTTCCGCGATGCGGGCGATGATTATACCGCCATCATCGTGCAATCGCTCGGCGATCGCTTGGCCGAGGCGTCCGCCGAATATCTCCACAAAACCCTGCGCCACCAATGCGGCATCGGCCAGAATGAAGGGTTCGCCGCGGAAACCAAACTCGACGAAGAGCAGGCAAAATTTTTAATCAAAGAAAAATACCGCGGCATTCGACCGGCCGCCGGTTACCCCTCGTGTCCCGACCACAGCGAAAAAGCGACCCTTTGGAAACTGCTCGAAGCGGAGCAACGCACCGGCGCCACGCTCACCACAAGCTACGCGATGAAACCCCCTTCGAGCGTGAGCGGTTTTTATTTGAACCATTCGGACGCAAAATATTTTAATCTCGGCCGCATTGGTGAAGACCAAGTGGCCGACTACGCCCAACGAAAAAACATTTCCCAAGCCGAAGCCGAAAAATGGCTGAGACCGCATTTGGGGTATGATGAAGAATAGACGAAAAATGAAATTGAAACACACTAACGCATTTACGCTCATTGAACTTTTGGTTGTCATTGCCATCATCGGCATCTTGGCGAGCCTGTTGCTGCCCACGTTGGCAAAGGCCAAGCAGCGCGGGATGACTGCCCAAAGCCGCAACAACCTTTTGCAAATCGGCCAAGCCTCCACGATGTACGAGGACGACCACGACGGCGAGTTGGCCGGCGTGGCCGATTCCACGGGTGTGCAGTTTTTCGGCCGCTACTTGGGCCCCGGAAAAGCCGTGGATTTTTCCGGCGGCAGCCTCAGCCCTTACGTGGACAATGCTTCGCGCGTCTGGAAAGATCCTGGTTTCCGTTCGTTCAGTCGCCGCGCCAAGGACCACACTTGCAGCTACGGTTACAATCACCATTATTTAAATGATCTGGAACAATCCGGAAATTGGTGGGATCCAAACTACAGTTACAAATGGCGTGGCATCGATGCCCAGCAAATGCAGCGCCCGGTGGAAACCGTGCTATTCGGTGATTCTGCCCGCAATTGGATGGGCCCGCTTGAGGAAAACTGGTTTTGGACGCCCCCTTCCCAAGCGCGCGCGTGGCCCGGTTGGGAAACGGCTTATGCCCATTTCCGCCATCAGGGTCGCTGCACCATACTTTGGGGCGATGGCCACGTGGAGGCATTGCTGCCGCATGATCAATGGGCGCTCAACCGCCACAACTTGGGCTACATTTGCGGACTTGATGACCAGCATTTCAAACTGGAAAAATAAATGACCCGAACGCAAATAATCATCATCGCCGTGGCTGTGGTTGTCGTGGGAGTGACATTATTCACGCGGCCAAAGGACAATGAGTTTGCCGATCGCGATGTGGCGCTGGACTCCGATGAAGCCAAAGCGGCGCTGGCGATTATTGAAAAGCTCGCTGAATCCACCAACTATCTTGCGGCGAATTTGAGCGCCGAAGCTCCGCCAATGGCGCGCCAGCAGCTCTTGCAGCTTTCGCAGAAACTCACTCAAGCCGCGAACGTCAAACTCAAGCGCGTGTCGTGGCGCGGCGAATATTTGAGTGTTGCGGTGACTTGTTCACCCGCGACGGAGCATTGGTTTTATCTGGCCGAAGATGATGATGGGCAGTTAAAACTCCTCGGCGTGCAACAATGAAAACACCGCGACACATCCCACTGCTGCTCGGCTTGCTCGCGCTCTTTACACTGATGCGCTGGCCGGGATTGTTGCCGTGGAACTTTAGCCCCGTGTACGCCATTTGTTTTTGTGCGGGCGTTTATTTCAAAGGCCCGCGCGCGTGGCTCGTGCCGGTGGCGTTTATGTTCGTGAGCGATGTGTTGATGAATTTTTTCCATTGGCGCGGATTGGGGTTTTCAACTTTCACCTCGCATATGTGGGTGACGTACTCGCTTTACCTTGCGCTAGCGGCGGTCGGCTGGTGGATGACCGATCAGGCTCGGCCGACGGCATTGATCGCAGGCGGTGTCCTTGGCGCGTGCGGATTTTTTCTGGTCATCAACTCATTCGCGTGGTTAAGCAATCCGGTTTACGCAAAGACGTGGGCGGGGTTGGTACAATCGTTCACCATTGGCCAAGCGGGTTATCCGCCGCCGATTGTTTTTCTGAAAAACACGATCACCTCGGGCGCAATGTTCACGGCGGCGATTGTGTTTGCCGTACACGTTGCGCGGGCAAAGGAACGTGAGTCGGCAGAATTTCAGTTGAAGGCTTAATGAAGGGGCGCGCTCGGAGAGCACGCCCTACCTAGTTTTCCCCGATTTGGGCGGCGATGGATTCGCTGATTTTTTTGCTCCATTCGTTGAGCTTTGCTTCATCTTTGCCTTCGAGGAGCAACCGGATTTTGGGTTCGGTGCCGGAATAGCGCAACAGCACGCGACCGCCGTGGGTTTGGAGGTCGGCCTCGGCTTCGGTGAGCAGGGCGGGGACGTCTTCGAGTTCTTCGATGGGTTTCTTTTCGGTGACGCGGATGTTGGTGAGTTGTTGGGGGAAACGGCTCCAGCATTTGGCTAATTCGCTGAGGGGCTTTTGTTGAGCAGCCATGATGCGGAGAATTTGCAGGGCGGCGACAAGGCCGTCTCCGGTGGTTCCGTGGTCGCCAAAAATGAGGTGGCCACTTTGTTCGCCACCGAAGTTGTGGCCGTGCTTCAGCATTTCATCGATGACGTTTTTGTCGCCCACATCGGTGCGGATGACGTTGCCTCCGGCGGCTTCGATGGCGGCGTCGAGGCCGGCATTGCTCATTACGGTGGACACCAATGTGTTATTGACCAGTGAGCCTTCGTTGAGCATTTCGAGCGCGGCGATGGCCATGATGTCGTCGCCATCAATGAGGGTGCCGGTTTCGTCGCAGAGGAGCACGCGGTCGGCGTCGCCGTCGTGGGCAATGCCAATGTGGGCGTTATGTTCCTGAACCCAATGGCACATTTGCTCTGGGTGCATTGAGCCGCAGCCGGCGTTGATGTTGGTTCCGTTGGGGCGGTTGCCGTAAACAATGACGGTGGCGCCGAGTTCGCGCAGGACGCAGGGGGTGGCTTGGTAGGCGGCGCCGTGGGCGCAATCGACGACGATGGTGACGCCTTCGAGCGTTTGGCCGCGGGGGAAACAGCGTTTGGCAAACTCGATGTAACGGCCGAGGGCATCGTCGATGCGGATGGCTTTGCCGATTTCGCCGGCGGTGGGGCGGACGTCATCGATGTCGCCGCTGAAGACGAGGTTTTCGATTTGGGCTTCGATGGCGTCGTCAAGTTTGTAGCCGTTGTGGCTGAAAAATTTCAGGCCATTGTCGTCGTAAGGATTATGCGAGGCGGTAATGACAATGCCGGCATCGGCGCGGAGGCTGTGGGTGATACGCGCCACGCCGGGCGTGGGTAGCGGGCCAATGAAAAGAACATCGACGCCCATCGAGAGGATGCCGCTGGCGAGGGCGTTCTCGAGCATATAACCGGAGAGGCGCGTGTCTTTGCCGATGACGATTTGATGACGACGGCGGCTGCGTGATTCAGGGTTGAGATTTTTGAATACGTGCGCGGCGGCGCGGCCGAGTTTGAGCGCGGTCTCGGCGGTGACCGGTTCGATGTTGGCACGACCGCGTACGCCATCGGTGCCGAAAATTTTATTCGTTTGATTCATCGTCAGGCTCATTGTTTTCTCCGTTAAGATCGGGATTGGCCAAGGAGGGCGCATTGGTGGTGGTCGGCTTGGGTTCGGGAGTTTTTCCCTCGCGACCACGGTTGGTGTAGGAGAGTCCGGCGACGGTGGTGATGATAAACCACACCATAACTGCGATGGCCACGGAACCGATTTTCCACCAAAACTCGTTGGGATCGTGATCGCTGCGTTCGGTGCGGTCCTGTTTGTCGGTCATGAACGATCCTTCGGTCGGAGTTTTTTGTTGATGATTTGTCCGAGGTCTCGCAGCGAATCTTTGACGCGCGCGGCGAAGGTGAGCTTCTCCACGGGCGCGGCGTCGGCTTTGAGTTTTTCAGTAAGAAAATCCTTGAGCTGATTCACGGATACGTTGGCGTGCAGCGCGCCGGCGTGGCAGTATGAAATGTCGCCGGTTTCTTCGGAGACGATTACGACGATGGCATCGGTTTCCTCGCTCAACCCAATGGCCGCGCGGTGGCGTGTGCCGAGGGTGCGGTTCACATCCAGCCGCCGCGTGAGCGGGAAAATGCAGGAGGCGTACATGATGCGGTCGGCGCGGATAACCACGCCTCCGTCGTGCAACGGCGAATTGGGGAAAAAAATGGAATCGAGCATTTCAGGCGTGAGCGCGCTGTCGAGCAACACGCCGCTTTGGGTTTCCTGATGAATGTCGATGGTTTGCTCAATGGCCATGATGGCGCCCACGCGATGGCGTGCCAGGCGGTGGGTGGCTTGCACCACGGCGTCCACGTCCAGTGGGCTTTCTTCTTCGGAGGAAAAGAGCGGGAGATTGCCCAGCTCGGCAAGCAGCCGGCGCAGCTCCGGCTGGAAAATAATTAGGATGGCCACGGTGGTGAACAGAAACAATTGTTGCAGCAACCAACTCAGCACCTGCAGCTTGAGCATCGCGATCATGGTGGTGATGCCAATGAGCACGAGGAAGCCGACCACCACCGGCCAGCCACGCGAGCGTTGGAGGAGGTTGAACATATAATAAATGCCCACTGCCAGCGCGGCAATTTCCACCACGCCACGGAGAATCCACGTCCAATCGAGCTTAATCCATTCCCAGATTTCCTCGATGAACGGCGGTAGATTCGCCTGTGCGAGAATAATTGCCTCCATAGTTTATCCGCCTTCTCCGCTGCTAATGGCCTCCGCTGCGCAGGGCTTGCACTGTTTCGCGCACATCGTGCACGCGGACGATGTGTGCCCCATCCGCGGCGGCCCGGCAGGCGCAGGCGATGCTGCTGTCCAACCGCTCGGGGATCTTACCGCCGAGGAAGGATTTGCGCGATGCGCCGACCATCAGTGGCCGTTGGAATTTTGTAAAACGAGTGAGCCCCGCGAGCAACGCCAAATTATGCCCCGCCGTTTTACCAAACCCAATTCCGGGATCGAGCGCCACTTGTTCAGCGGGCAATCCTACGGCGGCCATCGCCTCCAGTCGCTCAGCAAAAAAGGCCTCCACCGTCGCAACCACGTCGTCGTATTCGGGCGCGTTTTGCATTGTTTGCGGCGTGCCCTGCATATGCATGGCGATGTAGCCCGCGCCGGATTCGGCGGCCACGCGCCACATCGCGTCATCCGCGCGATGGGCGGCGATGTCGTTAATGACCCGCGCGCCGACGGCCACGGCGGCTTTCGCAACGGTGGGTTTTTGGGTGTCGATTGAAATGACGGCATCGGTTTCGCCTGCGAGTTTTTCGATGACCGGAATGACGCGGCGCAATTCCTCGGCTTCATCCACTGGCGGTGCGCCGGGCCGTGT
This sequence comes from Limisphaerales bacterium, assembly GCA_014382585.1. Lineage (NCBI taxonomy): Bacteria > Pseudomonadati > Verrucomicrobiota > Verrucomicrobiia > Limisphaerales > Limisphaerales bacterium. The sequence goes on from JACNJL010000045.1 coordinate 102,573, forward strand.
GGATTCGCCGCCGACATCCAACAGCTCCGCACCCTCCGCGGCCAGTTGCAGCGCGTGAGCGACGGCGGCATTGGCGGTTGAGAATTTGCCGCCATCAGAAAATGAATCGGGCGTGACGTTAATGATGCCCATCACCATCGTAGGGCGGGGGAATTGCCACGTGATGTTACCCGTTTGCCAGTTCATGCGGGGAAACTAGTAGCCGCCATCGCCGGGACTGGGCCCGCGCTGGATGACTTCGATTTCGTAGCCTTCGGGCGCGTCGATGAAAGCGAAGCCGCCGCCGTCATCCTTGAGATGCGGGCCGTCGGAATAGTCCACGCCGTGCGATTGGATGTGTTTTTCAAACGCCTCCAAGCTATCGACGAGAAAGGCGAGGTGGGTGAGATCTTCCTGCACGTGTACGCCGCCGCTGCTGGGATAAGAGCACAGTTCGATTTCCTCGTCGCTGTTGGGCGTGGCGAGAAAGACGAGCGTGGAGCCGCGTGGCGACGTGTGCCGGCGCGTCTCGGTGAGCCCGAGAATTTCAGTGTAAAACTTCACCGAGCGTTCGAGGTCGTCCACGCGGTAACGGGTGTGTAGCAGTTTGGTGACAATCGGCATCGGCGGAGCCTCGCAGGAATTGGGCGCGGATGCCAGCCTTTGCGCTTGCCACGGTGCGCGTGCGGGGGAAGATGGGCGGCCCGTGAAACGATTTTTATATTTGATAATTCTTGCCCAAACCGCGCTGAGTGCGCCAGAGGTTTCCTCGCCCACAAATATCGTAACGCGTGGGTTTAAGGACAAAGAATTCTCAGCCGAACGCGCCGCCAAACTTGCGCCCTATCTTAACGTGCGGCCGCTGCGGTTTCAGGATTGGCATCCCACCGCGCACGCGATGCTCATCACCCGCCGCCCCGCCCGCGGGCAAGTTACGCAGTTGCACGTGGTCAACAAGCCCAACGGCGAACCGGTGGTGCTGACGGATGGCGCGGAGCCGGTGCAGTCGGCGGTGTATCATCCGAAGGATGGAAACCGCATTTTATTTTTGCGCGATGCCGGCGGCAGCGAAAAATATCAAGTGTTCCATCTCGATGTCGCCGCGAAAAAAACCACGATGCTCACCGATGGCAAACACCGCCACACCGGCGCGCGGTGGTCGCCCGATGGTCGTCGCATCGCCTATTTTTCCCCCAAACGAAACGGGCGCGACAACGATCTTTACACGATGGACCCTCTCAAACCCGCCAGCGAAAAACTTCTCGCCAAGCTGCCAGGCGGCGGTTGGTGGATTACTGATTGGTCGCCCAATGGTCGACTGTTGTTGGTCATCGAATACCTTTCCATTAATCACAGCCGCATCCACATCATCGATGCGGTCACCGGCGAGCGCTCGTTGTTTTCGCCCGAGACCAAAGCTAGAGTGAGCCACGGACTTGCGCGGTTTGATCCGCAAATGCGCGCGGTGTATTATACTTGCGATGAGTCCTTTGATTTTCAACATATCGTGCGTGTGGATTTCAGGGACGGTCGCCGCACGCGCTTCCTCACGGAAATTCGCTGGGACGTCGAGAATCTGGAAATTTCAAAGGACGGCAAAACGCTGGCCGTGGTGCACAACGAAGGTGGCGTGAGCCGGTTGCGGGTGGTCGATGCAAACACGCAGCGCGTGTTCTATTCGCCCAAGTTGTTTGCCGGAGTCATCCACTCGGTCAGCTGGCGCGCGGATGGATTGTTGGCGTTTGACCACGAGTGGGCGCACGCCCCGGGCGAAGTGCATGTGCTCGATTTTTCGCCGGTGAGCAGCGTGCGCTGGCAATCGGCGGGGCTCGACGGATTGGATCCCTCCAAACTGCCCATTCCGGTGAGCGGCACCTTCACCAGCCGCGACGGCACGAAATTTGATGCGTGGTTTTATTACCCCGGAAATTATTTTGATAAAGGCAGGCATGCCCAGTTTTCCCGGCTGCAAGTGTCCGGCGGATTGCCGACGGTGATTTATTATCACGGCGGGCCCGAAAGCCAATTCCGTCCGCGCTTTATGGGTGGCTACAATTATTTGCCCGGCGAAATGAATGTAGTACTCGTGTGCCCCAACGTGCGCGGCTCACGCGGGTACGGCAAAAGGTTTCTCGCCGCCGACAACGGCGCGAAACGCGTGGGCGTGATGCTGGATGTGGAAACACTCCGCAACGGCCTCAACGAAATGCCCAACATCGATGGCAATCGCCTCGCCGTGATGGGTGGCAGTTATGGCGGTTATATGACGCTCGCCTCGCTCACGCATATGCCCGGCTTCTTCAAATGCGGCATCGATCGCGTGGGCATTTCCAGCTTTGTTACGTTCCTGAAAAACACCAGCGACTACCGGCGCGATTTGCGCCGCGCGGAATACGGCGATGAGCGTGATCCCAAAATGCGCAAAGTGCTCGAGGAAATTTCCCCGCTCAATCAAATGCAAAAGCAAATGAAGGAGCCGGATTTTCAATTCAGCCCGCTGCTCATCGTACAGGGCGCCAACGACCCCCGCGTGCCCGCCAGCGAAAGCGCCCAAATGGAAGCCGCGCTGCGCGCCAAAGGCCAAACGGTGTGGTACCTGCTCGCCAAAGACGAAGGCCATGGATTCCGCAAAAAAGTAAATCGTGATTTTCAGTATCTCGCCACCATCGAATTTTTCCGAAAGCATTTGCTCGGAAAAAAGTAGTCCTTCCCGTACAACGCGCCCATGAAACGCGCGCGCCATTTTGCCAGTGACAATAATTCCGGCATCTGCCCCGAAGCTTGGGCCGCGTTGGAGGAAGCCAACCACGGTCACGCCTCCGGATACGGTGAGGATCAGTGGACCCGAAAAGCCTGCCGGCTTATCCGCGACTTATTTGAGACGGACTGTGAAGTGTTTTTTGTGTTCACCGGTTCCGCCGCCAACGCGCTCGGGCTTGCGTCGGTTTGCCGCAGCTATCATTCCATCATTTGCCACGAGGCATCCCACGTGCAAAACGACGAATGCGGCGGCCCGGAATTTTTCAGCGGCGGCGCCAAAGTGCAAACGCTGCCCGGTAAGGACGGCCGACTCACACCCGACGCGATCCTCGCCGCGGCTGCGGCCCGGCGTGATCTGCATTTTCCCAAGAGCGGCGCATTGAGCCTCACGCAATCCACCGAGCTGGGCACAGTGTATTCGCCCGCGCAAATCAAGGCCAACTGCCGCGCGGCAAAAAAAGGGGGGTTAAAAACCCATATGGACGGCGCGCGGTTTTCCAACGCTGTGGCCAGCCTTGGCGTGGCACCCAAGGACATCACCTGGCGCGTCGGCGTGGATATGCTTAGTTTTGGCCTCACCAAAAATGGTACGCATGCCGGCGAGGCGCTGGTTTTTTTCGATAAGACCCTCGCGCGTGAATTCGATTGGCAAAACAAACAAGCCGGACAACTCGCCAGCAAAATGCGTTTTCTTGCCGCGCCGTGGGTGGGGTTGCTTAAGGACGGCGCATGGTTGCGAAACGCTGCGCACGCTAACCAAATGGCCCGTCGCCTCCGCCGCGCTTTGGCAAAGATTCCCAGTGTGAAATTTCTCTACCCTACGCAGGCCAATGCGGTGTTTGTCGATCTACCGCCGGTGTTGGTGGATGCGTTGCACCAGCGCGGTTGGCATTTTTATACGCTGTATTCTGAAAACGACGCGCGTTTCATGTGCTCGTGGGATACCACACCGGAAGATGTGGATGATCTCGCCGACGATCTCGCTGACTTAATGGCCAATCGAAAAAAACTGCGCCCTAAATCCCGAAAAGGGCAGGGGCGCTAAAATTCACCGGGAACCCGTTTTACCTGCGGGGTTGTTGTGCGGGGGTACTCAGTGCCCCGAGTGGAATTTCCGGCAACGGACGGATGCGCGGTTCCGTCGCGTCCGTGTTTTTGTGGAGATGGGCTAACTCGTGCGCGACCAGCGCAAAGGCGTCGGCTCCGGTGAGCTTGCCGCCGGGTTGGGGTGTTTCCAGTTTGGCACCGGTGGGCAAAGTGAGCACGATTTGCTGATCGCCAAAGGTAAGCGTGAGCACATGTGGGTTGGCGCCACTAAATTTTCCAAGGCGCGCGGGGAGCTTCTCAATGTTTGCCGTGTTCATTGTGGCCTTGATGGCTTGGGCTTGGGCGTCGGTCAGCTTGCCCTGCTGCTCGATGGGTCGGAGTTGTTGGTTGAAAAACTGCCGACGATTCCACGTGCCGTCCACTTTGACGGTGGTGACCCAACCGGTGAATCCCGCGACCCCTCCCTGCGCATCCTTGAGCGAAAGTTTCTTGGGAATCACGCTGCGTTTTGGGTCTTGGTTGCCATTGCCCCGGTTAGGGTTGGCTTTGTCTTTGTCCAAGTTTTGCTGAATCCAGCGGGCTAACGTGCTGCTGCCGCGGCCGTATCCGCCGGGGAGTGGGCGTAGGTCCTTGGTTTGCAGCCGCGGCGGCGCGCCCCAATGCGCTGGAAAACGGCCTTTGCCTGGATTCGGGCGGGGGCTCGGCTTGACGACGGGCGGGTTTTTTCCACCGTAAAGCATTTTGTAAACTTCACGCGGGGAGCGGCGTTCGCCTTTGCGTTCGTCGAACCATGGGGAGCCGCCCAGAAACACGCGGCCGCGCGGAATTTTCATGCCGCCCTTTACCCATGTTTCGAACGTGGGCGCGCCGTCGTTTTTTCCGGCAGTCAAGGTTGCCAATTCCTGTTCGAGTTTGGTGATTTTGGCTTGGTGCGCCTTGAGGCCTTCCTGCGTAAATCGTGCGCGTCGGGCAAAATCTTTTAGCTTCGCAATCTCCCGCTCCAGCTCGGCAATACGTGCGGCGTTGTTGCCGCCGGTCGGGTTTGCCGGCCCGGCGCGACCGTCTTTGGTGATCGCGATATTGATCTTCACCGTTTTGGCCGGTGCTTTGTTGTTTTCAAAAACACGATTGTAATGGAGCACGATCGTGCCCTTGCCAATTGCCGTGGCAGCGAAAGTGGCCGTGGACATTCCGGGCGCGCCGACCAGTCCCGGACGGCCGCCGGATTGGGGGGAGACTTTACCCATCAGCTTGAGCACGCCTGCTGGCGTGGCATTGTTCCAAGTAAAACCGGTGGTCGGGTTGCCGCGTAATTTTACGCGCACGATGCTGCCCTGTTTCACCGTAATCGTTTTGCCATTTTCGGCCAGACCCAAGTGGAGTTGATGCGCCTCGGTGCGGCACTGCGCACAGTCTCCCGCGGGCAGCTCGCGTACGGGGGTGGGGGCTGGGCGACCGACAACGCGCGGGGGCGGCGGGATCTGTCGATTGGGAGTGGGTGCCTGTAAGCCCAGAACGATCGGTGGCCGTGGCACGGGCTGAATCTGGATGGCGCCGTTTTTTTTCTTCGCGTCCTTGGCGAGGTTTTCCTGAATCCATTTCCGTAACGTGCCGCTGCCTCGTCCGTAGCCGCCGGGAAGGGGACGGAGGTCGCGGGTTTGGCGAAGAGGCGGTGCGCCCCAGTGGGCGGGGAAGGCGTTGCCGTTGGGCGCTTTGAAAACTTTTTTCGGCTTATCACCAGCCTTGTCAGCGAGGGTGATTTTGCCGAGGGCTACGCCATTGCGCGGGGCGTCATCCGCGATGCGACGATCCATAACGAAACAGGAAGTCAACAAGCCTTGTTTGTCCGTGCGCACGTAACGCACCTCGTGCGGCGGCAATGCTTTGGCGGCGATGGCGGCGGCGGTTTTGTAAATCTCATCGAGTGTTTTAGCCGGGGCACCTTTTTTGTTTTTGCCGACGGTCGTTTCATTTTCAACGAAACCGTTTGGGGCAGCACCGGGGCCGGCACGGCGATTGAACTCTTCATAAACGCGCCCCACTACTTGATTATTTTTCACAATAATCGTGGTCGTGTGGCCGAAGCCAAACGCGCTGGAGAAGCCGACGGTGTATTGGTAGTTGCCGCCGCATTTCATTTTCGCCTTGGCCCACGCCTCGAGCGCGGTCTTCACCTTGGCGATGTCGGCCGGATTCACCTTGGGCGCGTTGAGAGGGGGGGCAACTGGATCCGGATTTGGAGCGGGGGCAGGTCCGGGAACAAGTTTGATTTTCCCGACCACAGGTTGTTCGCAATGGGCGCATTTGCCGGATTGGGTGCTGCAGGTTTTGCAGAGTTTGAAGGCGCCGCTGCTGGTGTGGTTTTCGCATTTTGTGCATTTGCCGATGCTGGAAATGTACGCGAGCTTGCTGCACTTGGGGCAGAGCGCGGCCCAAGCATTGAGGGTAAATACTGCCAGTACGATGGCGAGGAGCAGGTTAGTTTTTTTCATTTTTGGTGTCTTCAAAGATTTCGTAGATGGTTCCGTTCAGCACAAACTGCACATTGCGGCCGAGGGCCAGCCATTGGGCGGCCTTGGGTTCCTTGGCGAGGAGTGTGAAGTAGGCGTCGCTGTTAAATTTGACGCGCGTGCGCTTGGCCTTGGCGACTTCGGCGGTTTGCACGGAGCTGTCCACCCAATAGCGTTCGTTCTGCGTAAAGTTTTTGCCGGCGGCAAATCGCATCGGCTGTGACACGGTGCGGGTTTTGCCGATTTGGCCATTGGCATTGCGGCGTCCGGGCGCGTAAAATTGCGCCCCCCCACCGCCCAAACCACCGCCGGGGGCGTTGGAGCCCGGAGCGGGAATGCCTCCCCCCGCCGCACCTTCGCCGCGATAGCCGAAGTTGGCTTGTTGCGCCTCGCGACTGCTGAGGGCGGAAGCGGCCTGAACCTTGGCTTCTTTTAACAGTTTATTGGCGCGCGCGCTGCCGACGGCTTGGTCGCCGCTTTTGTCCGCCTTAAAGGCATCGTACTGCGCCCGGGCTTGCGCGAGCACTTGGCGGTCGGCCTCGAAGTTGCGCAGCGTGCGCTGGGCGACGGGCACGCCGCGTTGTTTTTCATCTTCGATGATGAGGTACGCGGTGTACGGCGTCACGATGCCATACTGGCGCGCGAGTTGGGTGACCTCTTCTTTGATTTCTTTTTTCTCGCCGTGCAGCCGGATTTCATCGAGTAAAAAACCGACCCGCCGCGTGGCCCACAGGCGCGGGATGAAGGAGTGATCGGCGTGTGCGGGGAAGGTCACCGGAAATTCAAATTGCGTTTTTTTGCCGGCCAACGTGCCCTCAAGCAACACGTCGCCCTTGCCGTTGCCTTTGTAACGGCCGACGAGCACGAGCTCTTCGCCCTTAAATAAATCAGGCAGCGGGTTGGGGTAGAGCTTGCTTACGCGAATGCCGTTGGGAAATTTCAGCTTGGGATTGGATAGCACGGGTTCTTTGATTTTTGTGTAAAAACTGGAGACCTTCACTTCGATGTCTTCGTTGGGTGTGACGTAAGTGGAACTGGCGCGGGTTTCCTCGGTGATTTTATCGAGCAAATGCGCGTTCACATCCGTGCCGATGCCGAAGCAAAACACGCGGCTTTTACCGGCGGCGGCGTCGACGTTTTTCACAATTTGGCCTTCGCCGGTGATTCCGATGGTGGGACGACCGTCGGTGAGGAAAATTACAAGGAACGGTCGATCGCTTTTCTCCGGCTTAAGGTCAAGGGCCTCGGTGAGTGCGGCGTTGATGGCGGTGCCGCCGATGGGTTTGAGATCGCGAATGAAGTCCAGTGCCTGTTTGCGATTGCCGGAGCTGGCTTTTTTGAGGCCGCCGAAGAGCGAATCGGTTTCAGTGGAAAAACGCACGACTTCGAAGCGGTCGCCGTCATTCAAATTCGCCACGCAAAATTGGAATGCTTTTTTCGCTTGCTCGAGCTTGTTGCCGGCCATCGAGCCGGAGGTGTCGATGACAAAGGCGATGTCTTTTTCGGTGACTTCGCCTTTCGCTGCGTCCACGCCCGGCGCGGCGAGCATCAGGAAGTAGCCTTCATTGCCTTCGCGATGGGCGATGACGTTCACGTTGATGTCTTTTTGCTTGGGCGAATAGAAAAGGGAGAAGTTGCTGTTGGGCCGCACGCCTTTGCCCTCGAAAGCGATGGCCGCTTTTTTGGAGCCGCTGCGTTTCACTTCCACATCGTGTGTGGGCGAGTAGATTGCTTTCACCGGCACCTTGGAATCCAACTGCACGTTGATGGATAGATTCTCAATCGGTTTGGCCGAGTACTTCGCGGTGTTCAGCGGGAACGTGTAGCTCACGAGGCCGGCGTCATTTTTCAACACCTGATTGTAAGTGAGCTTGATGCGCTTGGTGCCGTGCGCCTCGAAGGGGAAAATGCGCACCTTGAACAAATCCTGCTCCGCAAATTCCAGCAGCGCGGGATCTTTCATCGAGCGCACGATGTCGGTGTAAATTTTGCGCGCCTTTTTGGCGTCCAGCAATTCGGCCTTCTGCAGTTTGCCGTTGATCTCCATTTGGAATTTTTCGATGGCCGCACCCTTGGGCACCGGAAACAAAAACGTGCCTTCCTGTCGGCGCGGATTGGGATTGTAAAAAACCTGCTCCACCGTGGTGTGGGCGACTTGGTTTTCGATTTTCACATCCACCTTCTGCGAGCGCAGCTCCAGCGGCGCAAACACCGGATGCGGAATCGGCCGAGGCCAAGGCCGCGGCGGGATGATAATGGGCGGATGCGGATGCGGCAAAATGCGAACATCGTGGCAAATAATCAGCCCGCCCGCGTGGGATTGAAAAGAAGGCGCCAAGGCCATAAGGGCCAACAAGGAAGCAAACAGCATTTTTCTCATAGGTAGTAGACGTTTCAAGCGGTCAAAATACTCCCATTTACAGTGGTGTCACGCCTTTTGACCGCTTGACGCTGATCGACTGCCGTCCCACACTCTGCCCATGCAAAAGCACTTTTTCTTGGCCGTTGGTCTGTTGTCCCTTTCGCTTACTATTGCCAATGCCGCTGATTACAAAATCCACACTTGGACCAAGCATCATCTCACGCCGCATTTCTGGTCTGAAGGCGGGCACTTTGGAGATTTTAACAAGGACGGCCAAGGCGATGTGGTCGTGGGCCCGTACTGGTACGCGGGGCCGGATTTCAAAAAGCGCCACACCATCTACGATGATTCCCCCGCCTTCGAGATGATGAAGGACGGCAAAAAAATCAAAGTGGCCGGCTACAAGGGCGAGCTCAGCGGCAGCAACGGGTATTCCAACAATTTCCTCACCTACACCTACGACTTCAACAGCGACGGCTGGAAGGATGTGCTCGTGTTTGGCTGGCCGGGCAAAGACACCACCTGGTACGAGAATCCCAAAAACAAAAAAGGCCCCTGGAAAGGTCACAACATTTTTCCCGTGAGCGATGGCGAATCCCCCCGTCTTGAGGACATGAACGGAGACGGCAAGCCGGAGATTCTGGTCTTCCGCGACAAACACCTCGGCTACGGTCAAGCCGATTGGAATGATCCCACCAAGGAATGGAAGTTCATCAAGATCAGCACCCCCGGCAAGTGGCACCGCTACTCACACGGCTATGGCGCAGGCGATATAAATGGCGATGGCCGTAAGGATATTCTGGAAGCAGCCGGCTGGTGGGAGCAGCCCAAGAACGTTGATGGCGCCACCCCGTGGAAATTTCATGCGGCCCCCTTCGGTGCCGGGGGCGCTCAAATGTACACCTATGACGTGGACGCCGATGGCGACAATGATGTCATCACCTCACTCGCCGCCCACGGCTATGGCCTTGCGTGGATTGAGCAGACCGCTCCCAACCAGTGGAAACAAAACACCATCATCAACGCCAAGCCCGAGGAAAGCCCTTACGGCGTCAAGTTCAGCCAGCTTCATGCCATTGATCTAGCTGACATCGACGGCGATGGCTTGCTCGACATCATCACCGGCAAACGCTTCTGGGCGCATGGCCCCAAGGGAGATCAGGAACCCAGCGCTCCAGCCGTGCTGTACTGGTTTCAACTCACGCGCAAGGGCAAGACCGTCGAGTACATCCCGCATCAGATCGATGACAATTCCGGCGTCGGCACCCAAGTCGCCGCCGGCGATGTGAACGGCGATGGCACGCTCGACATCGTGGTCGGCAACAAAAAAGGCGCCTTCGTTCATCTGCACACGGTCAAGAAGGTCAGCAAAAAGCAGTGGCAAGCGGCGCAGCCCAAGCGGATTCATTGAGAAGTAATCAATGAAACCCACCTTCATAGCTTTGTTGGCTTTGTGTCTGCCTTTGACGGGTGCAGACAAGAAGAAACCCGGCACCGTCCTTTGGGAATTCAAAACGGGAAGTTCTGTGCTCTCCTCACCCGCCATCGGCTCTGATGGCACGGTTTTCGTCGGGTCATTTGACGACAAGCTCTATGCCATCAATGGCAAGAGTGGGGTCAAGCTATGGGAAATTGAAACGGGAAATGCTGTGTTCTCCTCCCCCGCCATCGGCTCTGATGGCACGGTTTACGTGGGGTCAGATGACAAAAAGCTCTATGCCATCAATGGCAAGACTGGGGATAAGCTATGGGAATTTGTAACGGGAGGTCAGGTATTTTCCTCCCCCGCCATCGGTTCTGATGGCACGGTGTACGTTGGGTCAAGGGACAACAGTCTCTATGCCATCAATGGCAAGACTGGGGATAAGCTATGGGAATTTGTAACGGGAGGTCAGGTGTTCTCCTCCCCCGCCATCGGTTCTGATGGTACGGTGTACGTTGGGTCAGATGACAACAAGCTCTATGCCATCAAGACCGACTCCAAAGGCCTAGCCAAAAGCCCGTGGCCCATGCGTGGGCAGAATGCGCGGCATACGGGGCGTGCACCCAAGAAATAATTTAAAATGAAAAAACAAATCCTCTTTGCCCTCGTAGCACTACTGCTCGCCCTGCCATCATCGCAGGCCGCCAAGCCCAATTTCATCGTCGTTTTCTGTGATGATCTTGGCTACGGCGATATTGGGCCATTCGGCTCCACGAAACACGCCACGCCGGTATTGGACAAGATGGCCAAGGAAGGCATGAAGCTAACCGACTTCTATTCCACCTGCCCAGTCTGCACGCCTTCGCGTTCCAGCCTCATGACCGGCTGTTATCCGCGCCGCGTGAATATGCACGTGGATGAAAAAAACCTGTGCGTGCTTTTTCCCGCCGCCCGCAAGGGCCTCAACCCCAGCGAGATCACCGTGGCCGAGGTGCTCAAAAAAGAAGGCTACACAACCATGTGCATCGGCAAATGGCACCTGGGCGATCACCCCGATTTCATGCCCACCAGCCAGGGCTTCGATCATTACTTTGGCATCCCCTACAGCAACGACATGAACCGCAAGCAGGTACCGTTGCCCTTGGTGCGCGATCTTGAGGTAATTGAGGATAGCGTACAGCGCGATACCACCATCACCACGCAGTACACCGCTGAGGCGGTAAAATTCATCAAGGCCAACAGCAAAAAGCCATTCTTTCTTTACCTGCCACACACCGCCGTGCATCTGCCGCTGGTGCCTGGCGAGAAATTCAAGGGCACCAGCAAGGACGGCCCCTACGGCGACTGGGTGCAGGAGATCGATTGGTCCATGGGCGAACTTTTCAAGGCGCTGAAAGCCGAAGGCATCGATGAAAATACTTTTGTTCTCTTTACCAGCGACAACGGTTCCTTCCGCGAGAAGCAAGGCAGCAACCTCCCTCTGCGTGGACGCAAGGGCCGTACTGATGAAGGCGGCATGCGTGTTCCCTGCGTCGTGCGTTGGCCGGGCAAAATCCCCGCCGGCACCAGCAGTGGCGCGCTCACCAGTACGCTGGACATCCTGCCCACCCTCGCCGCAATCGCCGGCGGCAAAACACCCACCGACCGTATTATCGACGGCAAAAATATTTGGCCCATTCTCAGCGGCAAATCACAAGCCCACCCGCGTGAGGCTTATTACTATTACCAAATGGATCAGTTGCAGGCCGTGCGCTCCGGCGTCTGGAAACTTTTCATGGCGATGGATTCCAAGAAACGAAACTGGGGCAAGCCCGAAGGCAAAAAGGAGTTAAAACTTTTCAACCTCGCCAAGGACATTCACGAAGACCGCAACGTCGCCGCTGAAAACCCGAAAGTGGTCAAGCAACTGCTCGCCTACGCCGAGGCCGCCCGTAAAGACCTCGGCGACACCAACCGCCCCGGCAAAGGCCAGCGCGAGGCCGGCTGGGTAGACAAGGCTTCACCTCGGTTGTTGAAGCAATAATCGACTTCATCTCGCTTGACCGCTTTCGTGGGGACTGCCAACAATTGGGCGTGATCCGTTTTTCTTTTTTTCTTTTTGTCGGTACGTGGCTGGCAGCAGCGCAGCCGGAGCAATGGCGCAAGGAGCGGCGGCTGATTGATCTGCACATGCACGTGGGGTATTCGGAAGAACACCTCAAACGCGCGGTGGGTATTATGGACCGCGCGGGGATCGGTGTGGGCGCAAATCTAAATGGCGGCACAGTCACGCGCAAGGATGGCAAGCCCTCGGCGTTCGAGCGTAATAAGACACTGGCGGATCGGCTGTTCCCGGGGCGTTTTGTGCATTACGCAAATCTGGACTACACCGGCTGGGATGAGCCGGACTTTGCCACCAAGGCCGCGGCGCAAATTGATGAGGCGCATCGTTTGGGAGCGGCGGGGCTGAAGGAATGGAAGCGGCTCGGCCTCTATTTGCGCGACAAAAACGGCAAGCTGATTCTCATCGATGATCCGCGGCTCGATGCGGTTTGGAGACGTTGTGGTCAACTGGGGCTGCCGGTGTCCATTCACGTGGCCGATCCACGTGCGTTTTGGTTGCCCTTTAATTCCAAGAACGAACGCTGGGCCGAGTTGAAGGATCACCGCCCGTGGTGGTTTGGCGATAAAGCGAAGTACCCGCCGCGCATAGATTTGCTTAATGCGTTGGACCGCGTCATCGCGCGCCATCGCAAGACCACATTCGTGTGCGTGCATTTCGCCAACAACGCGGAGGACCTCGAGTGGGTGGACGCTGCGCTCAGCCGCAACCCAAACATGATGGCAGACCTTGCCGCGCGCATTCCCGAGGTGGGGCGGCACGCGCCGGAAAAAGTGCGCCGCCTGTTCACCCAGCATCAGGATCGCATTTTGTTTGCCACAGATTTTATGGTGTACAATCGGCTCATCCTTGGCTCCAGCGGCAAAGGCCCCGCTCCGACCGATGCGGACGCGCACGAGTTTTATGCCAAACATTGGCGTTGGATGGAAACCAACGACCGACAGTTCACGCACATGACGCCCATCCAAGGCGATTGGAAAATCGACGCGATCGGTCTGCCGCCGAAGGTGCTGCGAAAAATTTATTTCGACAACGCGCATCGGTTGCTCGTGCGTACGCTGCCGTTACCGCATCTGCGCGCGAAGCGCATCCGGGGAGATTTCAAGCTCTCCGGCCGCCTCACCGCGCCGCAATGGAAAACCGCCACGCCCGCGCGCCTGGAGCGCCAAATCAGCGATGGCACTGCCCACCCGGAAATTGCCACCACCGCCCGCATATTGTGGTCCGATAACTTTTTGTACATCGGTTATGAATGTCCGTATTCGAAATTGACCACGTTCACCCCCACGCAAAAAACCGAGCGCTACGGTCTGTGGAACCGTGACGTCGTCGAGGCCTTCATCGCGACGTATCCCGGCGATCTCACCCGCTACACCGAGTACGAACTCGCCCCCACCGGTGACAAACTTGACCTTGAAATCACCCCCAAGCTGCCGCCCGCCCAGGGCCTCCCGTGGGAAAGCGGTTTCGAGGTTGCAACCCACATCGACCCCAAACGCAAAATCTGGACCGCTGAAATGCGCATTCCCCTCAAGTCCCTCGGTGGCCAAGCTCCCGGCCTCAAAACCGAATGGCGCCTGAACCTCTATCGCCACGATCCTGCCCACAAAGCCTTCCTTGGCTGGAGCCCGTTGGCCAATGCCAGTGCCCACACCCCCGCCCGCTTCGGCCGGTTAACTTTTGAGCAATAAAACGGGCAAGGTGGAATTTGCCCCTCACGCGCTCCTCCACCACACTCGAGGGATGATCCGTTTGTTTCTTTTTCTGATTAGTGCGGCTTCGTTGTCTGCTGCTGAATTTGAGCTTCACTCCTTCCAGCGCCAAATTGGCGAATTGCACATTCACGGATTTGCAAGCTTGTCCCTCCATCACGGAGGGGAGGATAACTTTGGAGGGACGAGCTTGCGGGTCCGTGGATGAGCGTTACAATCCGAACATGATTTGGCGCTACTTGGTTTTCGTTTGTTTATCGTTTTCTCTTTTTGCCGCGAAGAACCCGCAGCCGATAATCGAGAAACCGTTCGCACCCCTGGAGGCTGCGAAGACGATGCAGGTGCCCAAGGGGTTTAGTGTCACGCTCTTCGCAGGCGAACCGGATATTAAGCAGCCGATTGGATTTTGTATTGATGATCGGGGGAGGCTGTGGGTGGCGGAGGCGAATAATTATCCGGACAAGAAGGGCGGCAAGAAGGATCGGATTATTATTTTGGAGGATACGGATGGGG
>JACNJL010000046.1 GCA_014382585.1 Limisphaerales bacterium
GAGGAGAACACCTCCAGTCCCGTTTGAAATTCCCACAGCTTGCTCCCAGCGGGTACTTTGGCTTTGGTCGGCTCCGGTGTTACCGGAGCATTCGCTTGCCCTTGAGGTTCGGCTTCATTCTCTTTCTCGCAGCCCAACACCAAGGCGAGGGCCAAACCCATGATCGCTAACTTCATACCGCAATTCTAGGTCAACCGCTCACGTCCCGTCCACTACAAGAAATGATTTCTTTTGTAATGAACATAATCCACCAAATCGGAGCGCACAGGGGTGGTTGCTCCCTGCGGCCCGTCCGCGAGTCCGTTCTGGGCAAGCGCCAATCCCCCAATCGGTAGGGCGTGCCCTCCGAGCGCGCCGAGGCGGTTTCGGAGAAACCGCCCTACCTCGTCACCTGGACCGCAATACGGACGCCGAAGGGTTGGCGGGGCCTTTCAATTCCAACGTGATCCTTGCCCCTGCCGTTGTCCGTGCGTACCCTCCGCCCATCATGAGCAACGAGTTATTTTCTCTTAAAGACAAGGTGGCGCTGGTGACGGGGAGCTCCACGGGATTGGGCAAGGTAATGGCCAGAGCGCTGGGGCGCGCGGGGGCGAAGGTGGCCATGAACTATTTCCACAACGAGGAACGCGCGGCGCAGGCGTTTGCGGAGTTTCAGGAAACCGGCGCGGAAGGGGCGATGATCCGCGCGAATGTAACGGATGAGGCGGACGTGAATCGGCTAGTGGCTGAGGCGACCGAGCAGCTGGGGCCGATCGACATCGTGGTGCTCAACGCTACGCCGGATCAGCCGCAGAAACCGATCGAGGACTATGACTGGTCGTTTTACCAGAGCATGCTGGATTTTTTCATCAAGAGCCCGTTCCTCGTCACGCGCGCGGTGTTGCCGCACATGAAGGCGCAAAAGTGGGGCCGCATCATCAACATCGGTTCGGAGGTGTTTCATTTGGGCGTCAAACCCTTCACCGCCTACGTCGCCGCCAAGGGCGGGCAGAATGGTTTCAACCGCAGCCTCGCGCATGAACTGGCGGAGTGGAACATCACGGTGAACATGGTTGCGCCCGGCTGGATCCCCGTGGAGCGTCACGAGAACGATCCGCAGGAACTGAAGGATGGCTACCTCGCCAGCATCCCGATGGGGCGCTGGGGCGTGCCGCAGGATCTCGATGGCACGATCACGTATCTCGCGAGTGAGGCGTCCGGTTTTGTGACAGGCCAAAACATCCACGTCAACGGCGGCACCACGGTGCATTGAGTTAAGGGCTTGCTAAATGCTAGTGATATGCTAGCTTGCGGTATGGCTTCGTTGGTCTTGAAAACCTTACCGGATGGGTTGCATGCGCAACTCAAAGAGTCTGCTGCTGCCAACCGCCGCTCTATGGCGCAAGAAGCGATCTTGCTACTGGAGCGGGGCTTGGGGGTCACCTCACCCCAGCCCTTGCCTAAGCCGCACCGAGGCCAACGCCGCTTGACGGATAAATTCCTAGCCTCCGCCAAAACTGCGGGGCGCCCGTGATTGTGGCAGATACCAATGCGCTGGCGTATCTTCTGATTGAGGGAGATCGCACCGCCGAGGTACAGGCACTTTATGAAATGGATCCGGATTGGATTGCGCCGCGTCTTTGGGAATTCGAATTTCTGAACATTCTCGCCACCTATTCCCGGGCTAATCATCTGAGAACAACAACTGCCAATCGCATTTGGTCAAACGCTTCGTCTTTGATGACAGGCCGCGCGTATGAAGTGGAAGGCAGCGATGTTCTGGCAGTCGCGTCACGGTTAAATATTTCTGCATACGATGCGCAATTCGTTTGCCTCGCAGAACAAATAAACGTGCCGCTCATCACCGAAGATCGCGCGTTGCAGCGCAAGGCAGCGTGCGCGATGGGCATTCAAAATTTTCTGAATTTATGACCTCCCCCCTTACCATCGTCGGCCTGGGCGAAGCGGTGTTTGATGTGTTTCCGGACAAGGAAGTGCTCGGCGGTACGTCGCTGAATGTCGCGGTGCAGGCGCATCAACTGCTCGAGCCAATGGACGGCCGCGGGGTGTTGCTTAGCCGGATTGGGGTGGATGATCTGGGGCGGCGGTTGCAGAGGGAATTTCAAACGCGCGCATTGCCGTTGGAGTATGTGCAGGTGGATGATGCAAAGCCGACTGGGCAGGTGCGGGTAAGTTTTGTGGACGGCGCGCCGCGGTACGAGATCGTGATGGACACGGCGTGGGATCATCTGGTGTACACGGATCACGAAGCCGATTTGGCCCGCGCCTGCAACGCGGTGAGCTTCGGTAGCATGAGCCAGCGGCATCCCACGGCCCATGCGGCGACGCAGGCGTTTTTGGCGGAGGCAAAATCGGCGCTGAAGATTTTTGATGTGAACCTGCGAATGGATTTATTTACGGCGGACATACTGGCGGAAGGGTGTCGGGTGGCGAATCTGGTGAAGCTGAACGACGAGGAAATCGAGACCGTCGCCGATCGACTTGAGTTACCGGCCGGCGAGGCGCGCGTGCGAGTGGTGGCCTTGCGCGAACGCTTTGATTTGGAGGCCGTTATTTTCACCCGGGGCGAAGCGGGCACTACGGCGTGTACGGACTCGGGCTGGGTGGACGGCGCGGCGGCCCGCTATCCGGCTGCGCCAAACGCCGACAGCGTGGGCGCCGGCGACGCCTGCACGGCGGCGCTGCTCTTGGGTCGCCTGCTCGAATGCGATTGGCCAGGTACGCTCGATCTAGCCAACCGCCACGCGGCCTACGTGGCTAGCCAGCCCAGCGCCACACCGGTCCTGCCGCCGGAAGTGTGGGCCGGGTACGGGTTGAGCCCTGTTTAGGGCTCGATTGAATCGGGTCGGCAATTCGGCTCGAGTATTGGGTCGGATGGGTCAACAAATTGGGTTGCCCATCGCGCGGATGGGCCTAGAATTTCTTCACGGAGTTTTCAAATGACCAGACAGTGCACCGTTACCATTTTATTGAGCCTCACCACGGTGGCGTGGGCGGCCGAGCCGCTGCCGGACAAGGTGGATTACAACCGCGACATCAAGCCGATCCTCTCGGACAATTGCTATGCCTGTCACGGGCCGGATGAAGAACAGGTGAAGGGCGGGCTGCGATTGGACTCGTTTGCGGCGGCCACCAAGGAATTGAAGAGCGGCGCGCGCGCGATTGTGCCGAAGGACACGGAGGAGAGCGAACTGGTGTACCGCGTGCACACGACCGATGCCGATGAACTCATGCCGCCGGCCGAGTCGAACAAGAGCCTGACCGCGCGCGAAAAGGCGTTGCTCAAGAAATGGGTGGCGCAGGGCGGGGAGTTTGCCAAGCACTGGGCTTATGTGACGCCGAAGAAGATGGCCGCGCCGAAGGTGGAGCAAAAGGGCTTTACGCAAAACGACATCGACCGTTTCATTTTGGAGCGATTGAAGGCTAACGGGTTTGCGCCGAACAAGGCGGCCGACCGGCGCACGTTGATCCGTCGACTCACCTTTGACCTCACCGGCTTGCCGCCGACTTGGGCGCAGGTGGAGGCGTTTGTGAACGACCAATCGCCCGACGCCTACGCGAAGCTGGTCGAGCGCCTGCTCGCCAGTCCGCAATACGGTGAGCGCATGGCGGTGTACTGGTTGGACATGGTGCGCTTTGCCGACACGATCGGTTATCACTCAGACAACCACGAAACCAAGCCGCTCTATCGCGAGTACGTCATCGACGCCTTCAACAACAACAAGCGCTACGACCAATTCACGCGCGAGCAAATCGCCGGCGACCTCATCAAGGATCGCACCGGCACGCAGCTCATTGCGTCCGGCTACAATCGCCTGAACATGAACACGCGCGAAGGCGGTTCGCAGCCCAAGGAGTACACCGCCAAATATCTCGCCGACCGCGTGCGCAATACCTCCACCGTGTGGATGGCCAGCACGCTCGGTTGCAGCGAATGCCACGATCACAAGTTCGATCCCTTCACCGCGAATGATTTTTACAGCTTCGGCGCGTTCTTTGCCGACCTGCAGGAAACGCCGGTCGGCGCCCAGCGCGCGACCAAGGTGCCGTTGCCCCAGGACGAGGCCAAGATTACCGGCATCAATGCCGAGATCACCAAGCTCGAGCAGCAGCTCGCAGTCGTGGATGTCAGTGCCGGCCAGGTGAAATGGGAGAAAACCCAGCAGGCATCCGCGGCCAACGCGGTGACCTTGAGCGATTGGAAACGCATCGGACCCTTTGGCGCGCCGGACTTTGATCAAGCCCACGCGAAGGCCTTTATCGACGAGTCCGCCGTGGATTTGAAAAAGGCCTACGGCAAGCTCAAGTGGGTGGACGCAAAGAATTATGTGGACGGCAAGGTGCACACGCTCACCGGCGGAAACAGCGCGCATTATTTTTACCGCACCATCCAGTCCGGCATCGCCCGGCAGCTCGAGCTGTCACTGGGCAGCGATGACAGCTTCCGCATCTGGCTCAATGGCCAGTTGGTGGCCGACAAAAAAATCAGCCGCGGCGTGGCGCCGGATCAGGATAAGGTGACGCTCAATCTCAAGCCCGGCGAAAACCAGCTGCTCTTCAAGATCGCCAATGGCAGCGGCGGCTACGGGTTTTATTTCAAGGCCAACCAGGTGAGCCTGCCGCCGGCGGTGCTGGCCGCGTTGAAGGTGGAAACCGGCAAACGCACGGCCGCACAGAAGAACGCCGTGACCGCGCACTACCGCACGCTGGCGCCGGAGCTGGCGGCGATCCGCCAAAAGATCACCGGCAAAAACGCCGAGAAAGACGCGGCTATTAACGCCAATCCCACCGCGCTCGTGTCCGTTTCGATGGCCACCCCGCGCATGGTGCGGGTGTTGCCGCGCGGAAACTGGCTGGATGATTCCGGCGATCAAGTGCAACCGGCTGTGCCGGGATTCCTGCAGTTTGGCCAAGCGACAGAAGGCCGCGCGAGCCGCATGGATCTTGCCGATTGGATTGTAGCGAAGGATAACCCGCTGACCGCGCGCGTGTTCGTCAACCGCTTGTGGGCGATGTTCCACGGGCGCGGGCTGGCCACGCCGCTAGATGATTTCGGCGCGCAAGGCACCCCGCCCTCGCACCCCGCATTGCTCGATTGGCTGGCCATTGAGTTCATGGAAAACGGCTGGGACGTAAAACACATGGTGAAACTCATGGTCAGCAGCGGCACCTACCGCCAAAGCTCCGTGTCACCCAAGGCTGTGACGGACAAGGATCCCTACAACCTCTGGCTCGCCCGGCAGGGACGCTGGCGGCTCGAGGCCGAGATGGTGCGCGACAACGCGCTCGCCGTTAGCGGGCTGCTCGTGAAGACCATCGGCGGCGCCAGTGTTAAGCCCTATCAACCCACCGGTTACTGGGCGCACTTGAACTTCCCCAAGCGCAGCTGGAAAGCCGACTCCGGTGAGGGTCTGTACCGGCGCGGCCTGTACACCTACTGGTGCCGCACCTTCCTGCATCCCAGCCTCGCCGCCTTCAACGCGCCAAGCCGTGAGGAATGCACCGTCGAACGCGTGCGCTCCAACACCCCGCAACAGGCGCTCGTGCTGCTCAATGACCCCACCTATGTCGAGGCCGCCCGCATCTTTGCTGAGCGTATTCTCAAGGACGGCGGCAAAACGCCCGAGTCGCGCATCGCCTTCGCCTACCAACAGGCGCTGCACCGTGCGCCTAGCGCCGCCGAGGCCAAGATCCTCGCCGGCCTGGCCGACAAGCATCTCAAACATTATCAAACCGATGCGCCCGCCGCGGACGCGCTGTTAAAGAACGGAGCCAAGATGGCCAATGAGGCATTGGATAAATCCGAACTCGCCGCGTGGACGTCTATTGCTCGGGTGGTGTTGAATTTGCATGAGAATATTACGCGGAATTAATGACCAATTTCCAAGAGACCCAATGACCACGGAATCCTCAATTTCCAATTTCCAAGTTGCGCCGGAATTGGCTGGGTGCGCGGATGGGGAGTTGGCATTTTGGGAGATTGAGGAATCTGGACCTTTGGTGTTGAGGGAAGAGTCAGATGGGAATGTGCCTCGGTTTGACTTGGAGGAACGGACGGCGTTATTTGGGATGCAGGTGATTCAGTTCGCAAAAAAAATACCGGACAACGCGGTGAACCATCGCATCATCGGCCAGCTCGTTGGCGCGGCCACCAGCGTGGGCGCCAATTATTGCGAAGCCGATGAAGCCGTCTCCAAGAAAGATTTCCGTCACAAGATTAGCATTTGCCGGAAAGAGGCCAAGGAAACCAAATACTTCCTCCGCATGGCCGTCACCGCCGAACCAAGTTTAAAAAACAACGCCCGTGTCCTTTGGCAAGAGGCCCGCGAACTCCACCTAATTTTTTGCAGCATCTACCGAAAATAAAATTGAAAATTGGACCTTGGTCATTCCTTGAGACTTGGCCATTGGTCATTGGAATTTAAAACATGAATCAATTCGATCTCTTTCCTTCCGACGTCAGCCGCCGCGCCTTTCTGGGTAAGGCCGGCTTGGGCAGCCTGGGCCTTGCCTCGCTGTTGAATCCCTCGTTGATGTCCGCGGACCGGCCGCAGATTGACAAGTGGCCGGGCATCCTCGCCAAGCCACATCACAAGCCGAAAGTGAAACGGGTGATCCACCTGTGCATGGCCGGTGGCGCGAGTCATTTGGAGACGCTCGATTACAAGCCGAAGCTGCGCGAGATGGATGGCAAACCGATGCCCAAAAGCATCACCGAGGGCCAGCCGATTGCGCAGTTGCAGGGCAAGCGCAACAATTTGACCTGCCTCGGGCCGCAACATGATTTTCAGAAGTTTGGCCAATCCGGCCAACACATTTGCAATCTCTTCCCGCACATCGGGAGTGTGGCCGATGACATTGCGGTTATTCGTTCGTTGACCACCGATGCCATCAATCACGATCCCGCCCACACCCTCATGAACACCGGCACCACCATCAGCGGCCGGCCGAGCATGGGGTCGTGGATGCTGTACGGGCTCGGCGCGGAAACCGAAAACCTGCCCGGCTATTGCGTGCTCATCTCACGCGGCGGCGGACAGGACCAGCCCGTGGCCGCCCGGCAATGGCACGCGGGCTTTTTGCCCAGCCGTTTTCAGGGCGTGCAGTTGCGGGGGAAGGGCGATCCCGTTCTCTATGTGAAACGCCCCGACGGCGTGGATGCCGATCGCCAGCGCGATGTTGTCGATGCGGTGCAACAGCTCAACCAACTGCAGAACGCCGCCGTGCAGGATCCGGAAATTACCACGCGCATTTCGCAGTACGAGATGGCCTTCCGCATGCAGATGAGCGTGCCGGAGCTGGTCGATATTTCCAAGGAACCCAAGGGCGTTCTCGACCTGTACGGTGCGCAACCCGGCGATGGCTCGTTTGCCAGCAACTGCTTGCTCGCCCGGCGCTTGGCCGAGCGCGGCGTGCGGTTCATCCAACTCTATCACCGTGGTTGGGATCATCACGGCGGCATCAAGGGCGCCATGCAAAATACCGCTAAGATCGTCGATCAAGGCGTCGCGGCGCTGATCAAGGATCTTAAGGGTTCCGGTTTGTGGGAAGACACGCTCATCCTGTGGGGCGCCGAATTTGGCCGCACGCCGATGGCGCAAGGCAGCGGGCGCGATCACCACATCAAGGGCTTCAGCTGCTGGTTCGCCGGCGGCGGCATCAAGGGTGGCATGAGCTATGGCAACACCGACGATTTCGGCTATAACGCGGTGGAAAACGTCGTGCACGTCAACGATCTCCACGCCACCATTCTGCATCTCATGGGTGTCGACCACGAAAAGCTTACCTACCGCTTTCAGGGTCGCGACTTCCGGCTGACCGATGTGCACGGGAAAGTGCTCAAGCCGATCTTGGCCTGATTTTTAACCGAAGAGGCATAGATAAGATGATTGGAAAAAACTCTGTGCTCTCTGTGTCTCTGTGGTGAATCATTCATCATGATAACCGACCTAAATCGCCGCGCTTTCTTTGGGCGGACGGGCTTGAGTTTGGGCAGCGTGGCGCTCGCCGCTCTGGGGGCGGGCCGCAAGACGGAGCGTTGGCCGGGCGTGGTGCGACCGTTGCATCATGCGGCGAAGGTGAAGCGGGTCATCTATTTGTACATGTCTGGCGGTCCATCGCATTTGGAGACGTTTGATGCGAACAAACCGGAGCTGGTGAAGCTGGACGGCCAGCCGATGCCGGCATCTTATACTCAGGGGCAATCGATCGCGCAGTTGCAGAACCAGAAGCTCGCCTGTCTGCGGCCGCAGTTTCCGTTTAAAAAATTCGGCCAAAGCGGCACGGAGATGACCACGCTCTTTCCGCATCTTGCCAAGCACATTGATGATCTCGCGGTGATTCGTTCGATGCACACTGATGCCATTAATCATGATCCGGCTAACACTCTCATGAACACCGGCACCACCATTAGCGGTCGGCCGAGTATGGGCTCGTGGATCCAGTACGGACTCGGTAGCGAGTCGGAGGATTTGCCGGGGTTCGTGGTGCTCAGTTCGCATGCGGGGCGCAGTCCGCAGCCGATCTCCGTACGCATGTGGCATGCGGGATTTTTGCCGAGCCAGTTTCAGGGGATTCAACTGCGGTCCACCGGCGATCCGGTGATGTACGTGCGCCGGCCTGGCGGCGTGGATGCCGCGCGCCAACGCGATATAGTTGATGCCGTGCAGGCACTCAACGAACTGCAGGCACCGCTCACGCACGATCCGGAGATTGCCACGCGCATCGCGCAGTACGAAATGGCGTTCAAAATGCAGTCGAGCGTGCCGGACCTGATGGATCTCACGAACGAACCGGCCGAGGCACTCGACCTCTACGGCTGCAAACCCGGCGACGGTTCCTTTGCCAGCAACTGCCTGCTTGCGCGGCGCTTAGCTGAGCGGGGAGTGCGGTTCATCCAGCTCTATCATCGCGGCTGGGATCATCACAATGGTCTCGTGGATTACATGCAAAACCACTGCGGCCCGTCCGTGGACCGCGCCATTGCCGGGTTGCTGACCGATCTCAAGCGCAAGGGTATGTTTGAGGATACGTTGATCGTGTGGGGCGGCGAATTCGGTCGCACGCCCATGGCCCAGCGCAACAAGGGCGCCGTGGGTCGTGATCACCACATGAAGGGTTTTAATCTTTGGCTCGCCGGCGGCGGCATCAAGGGCGGCGTCACCCACGGCACCACCGATCCACTCGGCTATAACGCCGAGGAAAACCGCACCCACGTCAACGACCTCCACGCCACGCTCCTGCACCTGCTCGGCATCGACCACGAAAAACTGACTTACCGTTTCCAGGGTCGCGACTTCCGGCTGACCGATGTGCACGGGGAATTGATTAAGCCAATTCTCGCCTAAAAAGGAGGCACGGATTTCACTGATTAACACAGATTAATCATCTGTGAAAATCCGAGAAATCCGTGTCTGAAACTATTTTCCTCCCAGCGCGTGCATGGCAATGCCGGCGGCGACGCTGGCGTTCAGCGAATTTACTCGGCCGAATTGCGGGATGCCGATGATGTGGTCGGCCATGTTCAAAATAAATTGGCCGACGGATTTGTCTTCGCCGCCGATGACGAGCATTAGCTTTTCCGGCGCGGCTTCGCGCAGGGTTTCAAGCGGGGTGCTACCGTTCATATCGAGTGCGGCGATTTGGTAGCCTTCTTCGGCGGCTTTGCGGGCGTATTGGTTGGCGGAAAATTGCCGCGCGATTTGCATGAACTCGGT
Organism: Limisphaerales bacterium; assembly: GCA_014382585.1. Classification (NCBI taxonomy): domain Bacteria; kingdom Pseudomonadati; phylum Verrucomicrobiota; class Verrucomicrobiia; order Limisphaerales; species Limisphaerales bacterium. The sequence continues at coordinate 9,717 of JACNJL010000046.1, forward strand.
GGCGCCGGCGGAGACTTTTACGATGGAGGGATACACCTCGGGCACGCCGCGGTTGGGGAGGCACACGCCGTTGAAACCAAACACCTCGGCGCTGCGCAAAATGGCGCCGACGTTTTGCGGGTCCTCAATGTTATCGAGCAAGAGCAACCGCGAATGCGCAAGCAATTCCTCGAAGGGCGTGTACGGGTACAGCGAAGTATTGAGCACCACGCCTTGATGATCACGGCTGGTGGAGAGTTGAATGAGTCGACCTTTTTCCACCCACTCGATGCGCACGGAATGTTGTTCGAGCAGGCGCACGAGTTTTTGCGTGCGCGGCTTGTCACGGGCAGATTGGTTCAGCCACGCGCCGTACACCTTGCGCCGCTGCGCGCGCAGCACTTCGAAGGCGGGGTTGATTCCGTAAACATATTCGCGAGTCGCTTTGGCCATCGGCGGGGAGACTAGGGCACGGCGGAGTTCGGAGCACGAAAAAACCCCGCAGCAGTTGCCGCGGGGCTGATTGAGAGAAGCAACTCGAGTTACTTCTTCGATTCGGTCAACTTAGCCACGGTGAGCTTGTCGCCGTCGAGCTTGCCGGTCACCTTCACAGCCACCGAGGAATTCGGTTTGCAAATGCGGCCGTGCTTAACGGATTTCGCGGCTTTACCGGTCAGGAAAGCAATCGCTTCCTTGCCGTCCTTGCCTTTGTACACGAGCGCGGGGCCACATTTTTCGGCCTTTTTCAGCGTGCATTTCTGGCATTGGATTTTGCCTTCGAGGGTTGTCTCACCAGCGAACGCGACAGTCGCGCTCAGCCCGAGAGCCAATGCAGTCATTTTGAGGTATTTCATAGCTATGTGTTTTTTAACGCAATAATTATCCTAGGAGCGTTAAGTCCTTGGACGCACCAAGCGTAGGGATTAATTCAATGAAAGCAAGCCCATTGGTGGTAAATATATGGCGAAATGATGCTGGAGTTCAGGCCAAATTCCACCGCGCTTGGCGCAGGACGGCGAAGGTGCTTTTGGCGAGTTTCTCGTACCACACCGTCACCAGCGAGCCGTTATCGAGCTGGACGGTGGAGGGGTAGCCGAGGTCGCCGCCGGGGCTGTCGGCGGAAAGGGTGATGGGCTCGCTCCAAGTGTTGCCGTGATCGGCACTCACTCGGGCTTGATTACCGAAGGGTTTGCGGCGGTAGCCGTAGGTCATGAGCAAGCGACTGTCTTTGAGTTGCAACAGGTGGGTTGGCAACCCCCACACGCCGATGGTGTGCGGCTCGGTCCACGTCTTGCCGCCGTCGCGCGATTCGCTTTGGAGCGTTTCGCGGTGGTGTTTTTGATTGTGGTTGCGAATGTGCGCGATGAGCGTGCCATTGGCAGCTTCGACGGCGTGCAGCTCGTGATAATTTTTTGCGTCGTCACCGTTGCGTGTGGGGATTTCTGCCAGTCGCCGCCAAGATTGACCGTCGTCTTTTGATTCGCACACGCCGATCCACGTTTTCTCACGCCGAAATTTATTCCAAAGATTTTTGCCCGCGTAGAGCACGCGACCGTCGTTCAAATTCACCGGGCCGTGCGGGCTGTTCACGAGGCTGTCGTAGCGCGGACTCCACGTCACGCCGCCATCGGTGCTGCGGATCATCCAGTTGCCCAGCTCGGCATTGCGCGCGGCAGCCGACACGCGATGGTGCGCGCCCAGCCAACGGGCGCGTTTTTCCGCCGACCATTTTTTCTGAACGCCCTTTTTCAAATAGTATTCATCATATGCATTGGAGGTAAACGTGGTGGCCAAAAGCGAACCCTTGGCAGTCTCGAGCACGCCGGCATCGCGATCGTCGATGGGACTGTCGAGTAACACACGCGGAAAGCTCCACGTGTCGCCGTCATCCCCCGAACGCATCAGCTCCACCTGCCCGAACGGACACACGTGGCTTTCGCGGCCGCCCGAACACACCAGCAGCAGCTCGCCATTCTTGCGCCGCGCCAACGTGGGCCAACCATGGTAGTGATCGGGACGCAGGCTGATGACACGTGTGGATGCCACCTTCACCTTCGGCCCGGCAGCGCGAAGCAGGAAGGGGAAACCAAATCCGGCCGCAGCCGTAGTGGTGAGCATCTGACGTCGGGACAAAGTGGTCATGCGCCAAGTGTGCCGTAAACTGCAACCGTGACAAGTCCGCAGTCATTCGATAGGTTTCCGTATGGCTACCCGCAAATCCCCGCGTCCCGCCGCGCCGTTTCATTATCGCGCCACCGTCTCCAGCGTGTACGACGGCGACACCTGCACGGTGAATATCGACCTCGGTCTCTCCGTTACACTGCACCAGCAAAAGATTCGCCTGCACCGCATCAACGCCCCCGAGCTCCGCGGCCGCAGTCACCGGCGCGGGCGTGCGGCGCGTGATTTTCTGCGTGGCGAAATAATGGGCCACGAAATCTTGTTGCAAACCATCAAAGACAAAAAAGGCAAATACGGCCGTTACCTCGGCGAGCTTTGGGTAAAACAAGGCCGGCAAATGGTGAACGTCAACGACCGGCTGGTCGCCGAGGGCCACGCGAAATTTGTGGATTATTGAACTCCTTTTTTGTGCGCTGGCTGAATGGATGTAACCGGATGGGCGTCGCATTTTTTAATCATACTTTTTGAAATGAAAAAAATTCTTTTTTCTCTATGGCTATCCCTGAACGCAGCAAACGGAGTGCACGCGGAAAACTGGGCGCAGTTTCGCGGTCCGGAGGGTGCCGGGATCAGTAATGACAAAGGCATTCCGTTGCAGTGGTCGACGAAGGATTATGCGTGGAAAGTAAAACTCGCGGGCATTGGGCATTCGTCACCGGTGGTTTGGGGAGACACGGTGCTGGTGACTTCCGCCGTGCGCGCGGGCGAACGGCGGGCGTTGCAGGCGTTTGACGCCGGCACCGGAAAAATAATCTGGACCGAACAGCTCGGTGGAAACACGCACAAAAAACACGCGCTCAACAGTTATGCCTCGGCCACCCCGTGCACAGACGGGAAACTGGTTTTCGTGGCGTGGGGTGACAACGACGAGTATTTCATGGTGGCGCACGACCTCAAGACGGGGAAGGAAACATGGCGCACACAACTGCCGCCCTCATTGAGCAAGCACGGGCATGGCACGGCAACCTCGCCGATTATTTTTGAGGACCTTGTAATTCTCCTGAACGAACACGACACCGGCCCCGGCTACATTGTGGCGTTAAATAAAAATACAGGCAAACAGCAGTGGCGGATCAAGCGAACGATCGAAATCATGACCTACGCCACACCCATCATTATCGAGGTGAACGGCAAACCACAGTTGATCAATTCCTGCCTTGATGACGGACTGATGGGCATCGATCCCCGAAAGGGCACGGTGCTGTGGACGACGCCCGGCAAATTCGATCTACGCACCGTGGCGATGCCGGTGCATTGGAAGGGGATGGTTTACGGCAGCTGCGGCGGGGGCGGCAAGGGCAAGCTGATGCTGGCGGTAAAGGTGGGCGGCACGGGCGATGTTAGCGGGAGTCACATTGCGTGGACACGCCAACGCTCGTTGCCCTACGTTCCCACGCCGATTGCCTACGGTGATCACATTTATTTGTGGCTGGACAATGGCATCGTCATTTGTGCAGACGCAAAAACGGGCAAAGAAGTTTGGAATGAGCGTGTGGGCCGTGGCGATTTTTCCAGCTCGCCGGTATGCATCGCCGGCAAAATTTATTGCAGCTCACGCACGGGGGAATTCACCGTGATCGACGCCAGCCCGGAATTCAAAACGCACGGCCGCAGTCTGCTTGGCGAAGCCACCCACGCCACGCCGGCGGTGAGCAACGGTCGGATGTTCATCCGCGGCTTTGAACACCTCTTTTGTCTTGAGGCAAAGTAGCTATTGCTTCACGGGAATAAATTGCACGGAATCCACGATGACGTATTTGCCTTCGGTGCCGGTGGTGCGGATGGTCACGAAACCGGCGCGGCCTCGTTTGAATTCAAATTTCCCCAGCGAACGGAAAAGTCGTTTGATCGGGGCCGGCTCGCCCTCGTTAATTTTTACGAGTGTCTCCCCGTTCGCGTGAGTGATGGTGATGGGCACGCCATTCGCACGGCGGATATTGGTGTTGTGCGACACGCGTACTTCGTACTCTCCGGCCCGCGGTAAATCGGGCGTGAAGGTGGCGCTCTTCTCGCCTTTTTTTTCTTTCATGTCGTGGATGTAACTGACGCCCACAAAGGGCGGCGTGTGCACACTGTGTTTCCATTGACCGACGAGCTTGGCCTCGGTGTTGTCCACCACGATGCCGGGGAGTTTGGATTTATCCAGGACGATGAATTTGATGTTTTCGGGCTTATCAACCTCATCCGGCCGGGGCAAGCGCGGCTCATCAGCCGCAATACTCATCGCGATTACAAACAGACCCAGTGCGTGTGGCAATTGCATTGAATAAAAATGCCCTCCCAAAAGATCGCTTGCAAATCAATTTGCGCTCCGCCGATTCCCCCCCTATTCTGGCGGCCAATGAAACGCTCTATTTTATTTCTCGTGTTCAGCGCGGTACTGACGATTCCAGCCGCGCAGTGGAACCAGTTTCGCGGGCCCAATGGCGCGGGCAAAACGGATGCCAATCTGCCGCTCGCGTTGGGCGAGGGGAAGCATCTGAAATGGAAAACGCCGATGCCGGGTAAGGCGTGGAGTTCGCCGGTGGTTTGGGACGATCAGATTTGGTTCACCAACGCCGAAGCGGACGGCCACAAGCTGTGGGCCGTGTGCCTCGATGCCGGCACGGGCAAGGTGGTGCACAACAAATTAGTGTTCGAAATTGCCAATCCGCAGAAGAGCCCCGTAGCGATGAACAGCTACGCTTCGTCCACGCCGGTGATTGAGGCGGGGCGCGTGTATGTGACGTTCGGCGCGCACGGCACGGCTTGTCTCGACACCAAAACCGCCAAGACAATTTGGAAACGGCAGGAGGACGACGAATTGTACTGCGACCATTTCCGGCTGCCCGCCAGCTCGCCCATCCTCAGCGGCAACACCTTGTTTCTGCAGTTCGATGGCGCGGACAAGCAATTCGTCGTGGCACTCAACAAAAAAGATGGTGAAACCCAATGGCTGCACAAACGCGCCTTTGATTTTGGCACAGACAATGGCGATCGCAAAAAAGGTTATGGCACGCCCTCACTCATTGTGAATGGCGACATGCCGCAACTGATCACCCCCGCCGCCGTGGCCACCGAGGCGTTGGATCCGGACACGGGGAAATTGCTTTGGACCGCCCGCACCGGCGGCATGAATGCCTCGGGCATCCCGCAGTTTGGGCACGGGTTGGTGTTCATCAACAACGGGATGGGATCGATGAGTGCTATTCGCCCAAACAAAAAGGGCGACCTCGAGGCGGTATGGAGCTCGCGCCGCAACATAGCCAAAAAATCTTCAATGCTCGTCCAAGGCGATTACATTTATATGGTGGCCGACAACGGCGTGGCGACGTGTCTTGAAGCCAAATCCGGGAAATCAATCTGGAGCGAACGCCTCAATGCCGGCGAGTTCGCCGCCTCACCCATCCTGTGCGGTAACCGAATTTACTGCTTCAGTATAAAAGGCAACGCGGTGATTTTCGCCGCCGCACCAAAATTCAAAATTCTGTCTCAAGGAAAATACGAAGACGGTTTTATGGCCACCCCCGCCGTAATCGGCAACGCATTGATTTTGCGTACCAAGTCGGCGGTGTATCGCGTGGAAGGCGGAAAATAACCCAGGTCCAATGACCAAACGCACATTGAGAATTTTTTGAATCTCTCTAAATGTTTGCGTGCTTTTTCGCGTCAGATTGATTGGCGCCACGATGCTACATTTCACTGACAACTCGACCTGCCGCCGGAATTTCCTTTCCGTGGGTAGCCTTGCGCTCGGGGGATTGGCGTTGCCGGAGTTTTTGCAGGCGCAGGATGCCTTGCAAAAACTCGGCGGTGTGGCGAAGGATAAAACCGTGGTCTTCCTCTTTATGCACGGCGGGCCATCGCAGACGGAGACGTTTGATCCGAAAATGGGCGCGCCCTCGGGCATTCGCAGTATGACCGGCGAAATCCCCACGCGCATTCCGGGGGTCACGTTTGGGTCCACGTTTGAAAAGCTTGCCCAGCTCAACGACAAATTTTCCATTGTACGATCCTTCACCACCGGAAGTGGGGCGCATGACTCCAAGCCCATCGTCAGCAAATTTTCGAAGGACGCCCACGTCGGCTCGCATTACACTCGCGTGGCTGGGGCAAGCCATCCGGAAACGGGTATGCCCCGCAACATTTGGCTCCATCCGCAGGCCGTGGATACGAACGCGGCGGATCCCATTATGTCGCTGGGCAAATTTAATGTCACCGGACCGCTGGGGCCTGCGCACGCGCCCTTTCAGCCAAGCGGCAAGGGAGACGCCCGCGCCGACATGCAGCTGACGGTGGATCCCAACCGGCTCGGAGACCGGAAGACATTGCTCGCCAGCCTCAACCAGTTCCGGCGCTCGGTAGAAAGCGGCGAGGCGACGGCGGGGTTGGACAAATTTCAAAGCCAAGCCTTTGAGACGTTAACCGGCGGCGTGTCAGACGCGTTTGACATCGCAAAAGAAGATCCAAACGTGCTGGCGCGATACGACACCTCCACGCTAATGAACGTGGAGCGCATCAGCAAACGCTGGAACAATCGCAAACGATATCAAAACCACGTGAACAATCTCGGCAAGCTCATGCTGATGGCGCGGCGGTTGGCCGAGCGCGGCGCGGGCTTTGTAACCGTGACTACTGATTTCGTTTGGGACATGCACGCGGACAGCAACAACGCGACGATGACCGAAGGCATGGGCTACGTGGGCACGCCGTTTGATCACGCAGTGAGTGCCTTCATCGAGGACGTGGAAGCGCGCGGATTGCGCGACAAAATTCTGCTCGTCTGCTGCGGCGAGATGGGGCGTACGCCTAAAGTGAACGCCAAAGGCGGCCGCAATCATTGGGCCGGCAGCGCGCCGCTTTTGCTTTACGGTGGCGGCCTGAAGATGGGGCAAGTGATCGGCGCTTCCACCAAAGACGGCGGCGAACCGGCCAGCGATCGCGTGACCATCCCCAACCTTTACGCCACGCTGATGGAGCAACTGCTCGACACCGGCGCCGTCCGCGCAATGGCCGGCATCCCCAAAGAAGTCAACGACGTCATCAACGGCGCCGCGCCGATTCGGCAGTTGATGTGATCTGCTGCCGGCATCTTATCTAAATGAACAAGGCAGAAGACGGTGCGGATTCAACAATCCGATTTGATCAATGAAATTTTACTTATTGTTTTTCTTGACACCAAATTTGACTGGAGGCTTTATGTTCGGCCAAACTTGAAATTTTTTGTATTTCTTGATCCAGCCAGCACTCATTTTTGCTTGACCAATTATAACACCCCCGGTTTTTTTATCATTAAATTTTTCAAATGAAAAAGTGTAAACCAAATTAACCTCTTCTTTTTCAAGGTCCGGAAGACGAACAGCCATATATATTGGATCCCCCTTCGCGTTCTTCATATCTCCTTTTGGAGAATAATAAAAATACTTGTAAGATACAAATACTGGCTTCTTGCCTCGAAAAATCCCATCGGGTCTGAGCCCTAAATACTCAAACGTATTTGGAAGAGGCTTTCCATTCTTTAAATAATTATGATCATAGACAATTGCGACTCGATTCATTGCAGCCCAAATTGCCATATCATCATTGGACAGCCTAGTTAGAGTTCCTTGCTTGCCGCAACCCCAAACTGCCACCAAAAAAACCCCAGCTAAAAAATATAATTTTATTTTCATTTACTTTCCTAGTCCAATGGTTTTGCCGCTTTATCAAAAAGTCCTTTCCAAGTTCCCCACCAACCTATTCCACGGGGCCCAGATGCTGATGACAACATTCCATCACTCCCGTAATATGTGCCATTTTCTGAAACCAACGAACTCCACGGTTGATAATCTGCGTAGCAAAAATATGACAACAAAAACCCATACCGCGCAAGACCTTGTTCACCGTTGCCGGGATCCACGATAACAGGATTAAAATTTACAGGAGTCTTTGCGGTATCTTCATTTTCATCATCCCACTGAAATGCCCCATTCATTTCATATGTGTCATCGACCCAAAACCACCCTAAATTATATTTAACCGTACCGTGTCCGAACATCATTAGGCCCCACACATCATCCTCCATAGTGGCTCGATTGTAATATTTAGCTACATTATCACCATCTTCAATTCTAAACAACTCAACGGCAAACCCATTTTCCATTGCCGCATCTGCAAGCTTTGTGTACCATAACAACATATGCGTTTTCGCTAACGTACTGGCACCCCCTGATGCTATCACAACTGTATTCGGCACTGAATAAATTGTGTCAATTACAATATCATCATCAGAATTGACACCATTTCCATTTTCGTCAAGCAGCCACAAATGTGAGTCTCTGGAATCCAGACGTGTGAATTTTGCAGCACCTTCAATTGTCGCACCAGTTCCAGACCGAATTAGTGCCCGGTTTTTTGATTTGTCACGAAATCCCTCAACCCATTCCCAAGGAGGCCCCTCAACCATACCCCCATCGGTATCATCCACATCACCCGGTTCCCCTTCAGGGTCATCATTAGGGCCATTAAGCCCACTTAAAAACAACTCAAATATCCACCGCAACTCCCAATCTTCCCAATCAAACTGTTCGAATTCTTCCATACCAATAAGTTCAGACCAATTCTGAAAAACAGAATTGCCAGACAATGCTGCCACGGCGGGAATGAAATCACCTGGATAATTTTGCCCCATCCATTCTTCAAATTCGTATATGTTGATGGTTGAGAATCTGTACTCAAACCACTCAAACTCATTGCTCACTACTTCGAGAACTGGGTCATTTTGGTAAAGGTAATTCGTGTCACCGATAAATTCCCCAACAATCCGAAACGCCTCCATCTGCCACGCTTCTTCAACAAAGGAACCCTCTTGGGCGTAAGTTTTTTGAGGCTGAAAAAACATTGTCACGAGAGCGACGACTATAATTGTCATAATATTTTTCATATTATTTTTGTTTGATGTCTTTCCTGAAGGTAAATTCGATTTTACACATTGCCGAACAAAAAGACTTGCCTTTTGTGTCATAGAAGCTTTTTGGGGGTCATATGTACATTAAGACTTCGATTTCTAGATTATTGTACGCCCATCCGCGCCCTCGGCAAGATCCAACAGACAATTTGTGTTGAAATTAGTGTCGAGGGCGATTTGCCTGCTGGGGGGAGGCTCCGGCATCGATGAGGTTTAAACCTTTCGCGATGAATTCCCTGCGCTCTTCGGGAGATTGCGGGTTGGCAAGTCGACGCGCCTTGGCGGCCAGACGTGAGCCTGAAGTCTCATCCGGGTATTCGGCAGTTTGGGTTTTGGCCTTTTTCATCGTTCTCGCTGTAGATTCACCTTCGATCTTTTTGCCTGAAAAGTCAAATGGGGACAACGTGCTGCCCGCAGCACATTTTTGCGTGAATACTTCGGCGGGTTGCTCTGTCACACCTGCAAGTTTCAAACCCATAAAACTGGCGTTTTTTATTGCAAAAAGCGGCTTTTTGGGCCATTTTACGCAAGTTTTAAAGGAGGTTTGTTTCCTGTGAATGCCGACGGAACAGGTGTGTTCCGGCGGCACAGTGGTATTTTATGAATTTTGTGTCCCGCATTTGGCTGCCTTCGGCGGTGTTTGTGGCGTTTCTTTTGGCGCTGCTCAACCGTGAGGGCTTGTATAAAGACTTTGTCGAAAACGGCAGGTTTGTGTCGGAGGGGTTGTTTACTCACGGCGTGCAAATCGGCGCGTGGATCTCGGCGGCGTTTTTGGTGAACCGGTTGATCACGGTTTTTTTCTGGGATGGTTTCATCGGCGCGTTGTCGGAACGGCGGATTCCGCGTTTGCCAAAGGACGTGACGGGGATTGTGATTTTCTCTATCGCGGGTCTTGCGATTGCGTCCACAGTGTTTCATCAGGACACCACAAAAATTATCGCCGCCTCGGGCGCGGTGAGCATTGTGGTGGGGCTGGCGTTGCGCACGGTGATTCTCGATTTGTTTATGGGCTTGGCCATTCACGTGGATCGGCCGTTCAAAATGGGCGACTGGATTATGGTGCATCAAAACCGCGTGGAGACGCACATCGTCGCGGAGATTATCGAGATCAACTGGCGCACCACACGGCTGCGCACCACGGCGAATAATATGGTGGTGGTGCCCAACAGCAAACTGGGCGAAACGATTGTGACCAATTATATGGAGCCCACGCCGCATTTCCGGATGGAGCTGGATTTCGTGATCGATTTCGAAGTGCCCGTCGAGCGGGCCACGCGAGTGTTGACCGGAGGCATCCGCGCCGCGTGCGCGCACGAAGGTATTCTCGCCAAGCCGGAACCGGAAGTGCGGATGAAGGAATCTTCGCTTAACGGGATGGTGTACGAGGTGCGTTATTTCATTTTACCCCGCCACATTTCCCCCAATGAATCGCGGCATGAAGTGAACCGAACGGTGCTTGAACATTTGGTGCATTCAGGTATCATGCCAGCGCACTCGAAGGAGGAGGTGACCTTGACGCGCGGGAAACAGCGAACGCTGGATGCGTCGCTGGATGAGGACTTGTACCAACTGCTCACGCGCACGGAATTGTTCCGCAGCCTGAGCGCGGGCGAATTCGCGAAGGTGTTTCCCCAAATGCACAAGCGCACGCTCGCGGAAGGCGAGGCGCTGTACGCGCAAGGCGATGCGGGCGATTCACTCTTCGTGTGCCTTGAAGGATTGCTGGAGCAGTTTGTGGATGGCCCGAAGGAGCGGGTAAAAGTGGACACGTTGCGAGCCGGCCAACATTTTGGCATCGCCTCGGTGCTGGACGGCACGGCGCGGGCCACCACGGTGGAAGCGGGCACGGAGGTTTTGGTTTATGAAATCGGAAGGGACGCGTTCGCGCCGTTGTTGAAAAATCACGACGAGTTTCGGGCGCTGCTGGAGGAGGGCGCGAAACAAGCAGCAGACCAAATTCAGAAAAAGCAGGGGGCGGCGCAACGCGCCAAACAATCGAAGGCGAAGGGGGAAAAGAAAACGGCGATGCAAAAGGTGATGCAATCGTTTTTCCCGGGCTTCACAAAGTCAGATAAAAACAAGGCGGATGATGGGGATGAACAAACATAATATTCGGTTAATGGCAGCGCTGTGGGTGGCGCTCGCCGGAACACTTTTGGCGCAACCCTTGCCGGGCACCGGCCCCACACGCAGCCGCATTAAACCGTGGCTAAAAAATGCCCTCGGTGAATTGTCGGCACTCAAAACCACCAACGACGTGCAAGTGGTTTCCAGCCGCATCACGCTCAGCTACATCGACCCCGTGCGTGCCACGCAATTGCTGGCGCTACACGGCTACACCATCGGCAAGGCAGATGCAGCGGTGGATCCAGCGAAACTGCCGGTGGTGATTTCGCTGCCGGGCACGACCTTTCACGAAACCATTCCCAAACCGGAAGAGAAGTTTCCACAAACGGAAACCGATCCAATGAACGAGCTCATCGTGTTTCACGATGAAAACGAACCGGCCCAACTGAGCCGTTTGTTGGATTTGTTGAAACGCGAGGTGGACAAGCCCGCAAAACAAATCATCATCGAGGCCATGATTTTGGAAATCTCATCCACCGCACTAGAGGAAATGGGCGTGAAATGGTCGCGTTCAGGCAACCCCTCCGGCAGCGGATTTACCGATAAAACCAGCACACTCACTTTCGGTACGCTGAAATATCCCAGCACCGACGAAGCACTCAACCTCGCCACCGCCGGTGTGTTCCACGGACTCAACGCACAAGTGAAAGCGCTTGTGCGCGATGGCAAAGCCGAAGTGCTTTCGCGCCCGAGTGTGCTCGCGCTGAACAACCGGATGGCATTTATCAACGTGGCCAAGGAAATTCCTGTGGCGAATACGACGTACGCGCCGGGCAATAATTATCAGCGCACTTCGTTTGAAATGAAAAAGGCGGGTATCTCGCTCGCGGTGCGCCCGCGCGCCAGTGCCAATGGCGGCGAAGTAAGTATGCAAATTAACGCGATGGTGACCGCCCAGGTGCCCAACGAAGATGTAGAGGTGAAGCAAGGCGCCAACGTGGTGGCCAAATCGCCGACCATTTCCATCCGCGAAGTGAAGACCACCGCGCGTGTGTCTAATAACACCCCCTTCATCATCGGCGGCCTCATCGCGCGCGACAAACAAAGTAGCGTGGACAAAGTGCCGTTGCTTGGCGACCTTCCGCTGCTCGGCGGGCTGTTTCGCAGCAAACAGGAAAAAGCGGTGAAGCGCGAAGTCATCATCGTCCTCACGCCCACGGTGTTGCCCGAGGATCAAGCCGCCGGCAAACACATGCCAAAGGACGAGGATTCCTTCGATAGCTTTGGCAATCAACTCTTCCGCGACGCCTATCGCATTCGTGCCGAAGACACGTTTGACCTGAATTACCTCACCCAAAACCGCCAGCTCCAGCGCATGAAAGCCCTCGCCAGCCGCATTGTAGCCGGAAACGTGCAACTGCGCGGGCAGTATCCGTACAACCATTTCATCGACCGCGCCGTGCCGGGTGAGGAAATTTTATGTTACCGGCAAATTTACGAAGTACTCAAGCGGCAGGATATGCAAGAGCAACTGGCCGCCACAAAAATCATTTTCTTTGAGCCGGACAAAAACATCGAATCCGGCCATCGCGTGCGTTTTCTGGAGTCGTATCTGAAAGCCAACGCGCCGGAAGTGCTTACCGAAAAGGGCGGCCCCACAGCGGTGGCGATTTCGTTCACGATGCAGCGATTTTCCGACAGCGCGAAAACGATTTTTAATGAGCCCGTACCCAAACTTCAGCTCGTGGACTGCACCGATGAAGCGAATTGGGCGCGCCAACTTTGGACGCTCAATCAGCCCACGGAGGAAGGCCAGGAAAAATTCACGGTGTTGTTGCGTCACCAAAAAGATATCGAACGACTCAAGTACGCGGTACTGATGAAAAAAACCGTGGAATTAAACACCGAAAAACAAGTGCTCAGTCTGGGCAACTTCACCCGTGGACGACTGCTGATGATGCCCCGCGTGAAGGAGGCGGACATCGAATTGGTGGACGGCGATGTGGCGCGCGCGTTCTTTTTCTCGGAGATGTATTATCAGGCGTTGCAGGTGGAAATGGAAAAAGACCTCGCGGCGTTCCGAAAAGTGATTGAAGACAAAAACCATTTGCAGCAGATGTTGAATCTCGGTCCACTCCGATAACGTCTAACCCAGTCAAGGGGATACAGGTGAAATGAAAACAAACCGCACCGAACTCGCAATCGGCGTCGCGCTCCTGTTCGGAGTTGCCACACTGTTTATCGTCTCCAAACCCAAACCAGCGGAGCCCGCTCCTGCGCCGGAAAAAATCGCCGCCGCGCCCCAGCCCACTCCAGCTACGACCCCTCAGCCGGAGGCAGCTCCCGAACCCGAGCCGGCAGAACCCGCCGAAAGCGAAACGCCGAAACCGCCGGAAGATGAAGGTAGCGATGCCAAACCCGCCGAGGGCGAAGGCGGCGAACCCTCCGAAGAACCCGAAACGCCATCCGATCCGGTTTTAGCGTTGGTGGATAAAATCGAAAGCCCCGCAGGGAAAATCCGCGTGCTCGCTAATCTCGCCGGCACGCTCGCCCAAACGGGCGATACCGAACGCGCGGTCATCATCCTTGCGCAGTCTCAAGCCATCGTGGATGAGATCGATGAAGCCACTTCGCTGGCGCCCGCGTTGAGCTATATGGCCGGCGCTCAAATTCGCCTCGGGCTCAAAGACGATGCCCGCGCCACCTTGGTCAAGGCCTTGGCCGCAGTCAAAAAAATCAAAGGCGTCGATGCCAAAGTACAAACGCTCAGCAAGCTCACGATCGCTCTCAACGAACTGGGCGATCACGAACAAATCCAAGCCGTGCTCGCTCAGTCGCTCGTATTGGCCAATGAAATTCAACAGCAAGCGCAAGCCGTGCTGCAACAATCGCTCACCCTCGTGGGTCGTATGCAAGACGGCGAAGGCAAAGCCACTGCGCTACAACAAATCGCCGCGGCAATGGCGCAGCCGGGGAACGCGCGGCAAGCGGAAGAAATTTTTGTGCAAGCGCTCACCATCGCCACGCAGATTGCCGATGCCGAAAAGAAAGCCACCGCGCTGGACAAGATCGCCAAATCATTCGAGCAAGCCGGACCGGGCGGGCAGTTCACCCAACTGCAATTCAGCATCGGCTGGATGTACTATGAAGGGAACAATTTGCCACGCGATTATGCGCGCGCCGCGGCGTGGTATCACAAGGCCGCCGAGCAAGGCCACGCGCAGGCGCAGGTGAACCTCGCCGTGATGTACACCGAAGGCGAAGGCGTCGCCGCCAACAAAGTGGAAGCGCTCAAGTGGTTTCGCCAAGCCGCTGAGCAGGGCTTCGCCGAAGGCCAAACTGCGCTGGGCGTGATGTACGCGCTCGGCCAAGGCGTGGAGGCGGATCTCGTGCAGGCCAATAAATGGCTCGCCCTCGCCGCCGCCCAAGGCGATGCCGACGCCCAAGTGGCACACACAGAACTTGCCACCAAACTTTCACCCGCGCAATTGGCGAAGTCCAAAAAACTCACCGAACAATGGCAAGCGCAACGCGTGCCCGCACCAAAGCCCGTTCCCGCTCCTGAGCCCCAAGCGCCGAAGCCGGATTGATTTGAATCGCCCTGTCGGTCCAAAAAACATTTCCCAGCTTATTCCCTGCCGGTGAATAACCTTGATTTACTCACTTTCTCCTGTTAATAATCCCTCTTTCGCATGAGCGAACGGAGGATCGATACTGGAATTTGGGGCAAGCTCACAAAGGCGGTGGTGTTTCTATTCGTCGTTGCCGCATTGCTTGCAGTGGCGGTGTGGTATCTTCCGCTTATCAAACAAAACGAACGCATGCGTTCGGAAATCCTGCGACTAGAGCAGGAAGTCACCACCGAAGAGGATACGGCCCGCCAAATAAAAATCCAGATCGACGCACTTCGCAACGATCCGGAAACCGTGGAGCGGTACGCGCGCGAAAAACTTGGCCTCGCTCGTACCGGCGAAACAGTCATCCGTTTCGAGCAGCCCGATTCCCTTGCACCCTAACCCGCTTGCATTCAAGCTTGCATTCGGCCCTCGCTCGGCTACTTTCCCGACCCGTTTTTGAACCCTAAAATTTATTATGGCTATTGCAAATGACCTCCGGCGCGGCAACGCGATCAAATTTAACGGCGCAATTTGCGTTGTCATGGACACCGGCCACGTAAAACCCGGCAAAGGCCCCGCTTACATCCAAGCCAAGCTGCGCAACTTGAGTACGGGCAAATCGTCCGACAACCGTTTCAACTCATCGGAGAATGTCGAGATTGTGCCGATGACCTCTCGCAAACTGGAGTTCAGCTATATGGAGGGCGAAGATTTTGTGCTGGTGGATCCCGAAACCTACGAACAGGAAAACGTGCGCGCCGAGTTGATGGCCGAGGTGAAGGATTTTATGACCGAGAACACGCCGCTCACCGCCACTTACGTGGACGGCAATCTCGCGATGGTGGAGCTGCCGCCCAACGTGGTGCTCACCGTTAGCGATGCGCCCGATGGCGTGAGAGGCGATTCAGCAAGCAACGTGCAAAAGCCCGTCACCCTTGAAACCGGCGTGATCATCCAGGTGCCCCTCTTCATCAAGACCGGCGAAAAAATCAAGATCGACGTGAAGAACCAGAAATACCTCGAGCGGGCTTAGTTGGGGTATCAACCCCCAATCGCTGCTCGCGGTTTATATTTCTTGGCCAGCGCCAACACGGTGTTGAGGCGTTTCATTCCGCCGGTGCACGTCGGATCACTAAGGTTGGCGGCGGCAGCGCAGACGGCGGTGAATAAGCTACGCTGAATTTCCCAGCCTTCGTGAATGCCCAATAACATTCCGGTGCAAAACGCATCGCCCGCGCCGGCGGCGCCTTGGATGTATTTTTGCGGCAGCTTCAGCGACGACTGCCAGTGATCCGCGCCGCCTCGCGTGCGGGCAAAACCGCCTTCCGGGAAATGCACACACACGAGTTCTTTTACGCCGAGCTGCAGCAACGCGCCGGCGGCGTGCCGCAATGCCACGGTGTCCAGCGTGCCGTCACTGCGGCGGATGGTAAAGCCGGTAGTCTTGCCCGCCTCGAATTCGTTGAGGATGCAGTAGTCAACAAACGGCAGCGTGGGCGAAACAATTTTTGCAAAGCGATCGCTGTCTTCGCTCACACAATCAATGCTCGTTTTCAGCCCCGCACGCTGGGCTTTGGCGCAGAGGGCGGCGGCGCGGGTGCCATATTTTTTATCGGGAGCATCCATCGCATCGAGCAACAGCAAATAACCAATGTGGAAAATTTTGGCCTTCGATTTTTTGAAGTCCAACCCCTTGCCATTCCAAAGCGCATTGGCACCGCGACAGTGAAAAAATGTGCGCCGCCCCGTGTCCACTTCCGTCATCACATCGGTGTACGACGTGGGCGTGCGGTCGGTGATTTGGATTTGTTGGGCGTCAATCTTGTGGTGTTTGAGATCGGCGAGAATGTATTTGCCGAGGTCATCCTTACCCACGAGCCCGGCCGCGCTGAGCGGAATCTTCGCACCCAGCTTGGCGAGGTTCACCAGCAAATTATAGGGCGACCCGCCCGAGCCCTGGCTTTGGCGCAAAATGTTAGCCAGCGTTTCCCGTTGCGGAAACACATCCACCATCTTCACCTGATCGACGATCCAATTCCCCGCCGCTAAAATTCCATTGCGTTTCATCACGTAATTTCAAAAAAAGAGACGACCGTTTATAGCGGTCGCCCCGTGGAAGTGTCGAGCCTGACGTGGCGCCCCTTATTGTGATTAGCGCAAACTCATTTGCTGCTTCAAATTTACCGTCACGGTAAATTTCAACGTCACGGTCAATCGTCCGCCGTTGGGATGATAAATCTCCACCTGTTTTATTTCTCCGGAGCTGGCTGTCCCTTCAAAAAAAGCTTCGCGGGAATGAAAAGTCGCTGTCTTGAGACTTAATCGATTGCTTCGACCGGCAGATCGATTCACCGAGCATGATCCTCGGAAGGCAATTATTCCGGCTCGAATCTCCGGCAAAATAGTCAACACCGTTCCCATTTTCACTGGATCAATTTGCCCGGGCACCTTGGCCATTTGGCTGATCTCGATAGTCGCTTCCTCGCCGCTGACCGTCAGCGTACGCGGCGCGGCCAATAAGACCCCGTCCTCCAAAAACTTTGCCTCCACCATCACTTGGTTTGGTTCTTTTTTTCGGGATGAGTTGGCAGCTTGATTCACCGTGCTGCATCCCGCTGCGCAAAGTAGCCCCATAAACAATGTGAAAACCTTCATATTCACCTCCTCTGGAATCGTGGTTCATTAAAATTATCAGCTCAATCCTTTCTTTTTCACAACCTGCGCAACTCCATTTGACGAACGGACATTTGTGGCGTAGGTTGCCTTCATTGCGCTATGAACACACCGCATTATCACATCAACATTTTCTGGAGTGCCGAGGAAGATTGCTTTATCGCCGAGATCCCCGACCTCAAACACTGCGTCGGCCAGGGCGATACCCCCGAGGAAGCGCTGGCCGATGTGATGGAGGCGCAGGACACATGGATCGTCGCCTGCCTCAGCGCCGGCGAACCCCTGCCCGAGCTGGAATACAGCGCCTCGGTGGAGGCGTGAGGCGTCAAACGAATTAAGATTGCCAACCCACTCGACTCTCGACCCTCGGCTCCCGACCCCTTACCTTCGCGCTGTGTTCCGACCCTGCATTGATCTGCACGAAGGCCGGGTGAAACAAATTGTCGGCGGCACGCTTTCCGATTCTGCGGGAGGGCCGCAGACCAACTATGTTTCTGACCGCCCCGCTTCCTGGTACGCCGAACTGTATCGCAAGGACGACCTGCGCGGTGGCCACGTCATCCAGCTTGGCCCCGGCAATAAAACCGCCGCGCGCGAAGCCCTTGCCGCGTTCCCCGGCGGCCTCCAACTCGGCGGCGGCGTGACGGGCGATAACGCCGCCCAATGGCTCGATGCCGGCGCATCGCACGTCATCGTCACCTCGTGGGTTTTTCGCGAAGGCCGCCTCGATGCCGAACGCCTTGCCGCACTCGTAAAATCAATTGGCCGCGAACGCCTCGTGCTCGACCTCTCCTGCCGTCAACGCGATGACCAATATTGGGTTGTCACCAATCGCTGGCAATCCTTCACCGAACTGCCTGTCAACGAAGCTACGATGAAAACCCTCGCCGCCAGCTGCGCCGAATTCCTCGTGCACGCCGTCGATGTCGAAGGCCAACAAACCGGCATCGACCTCGCCCTCGTGCAAACTCTCGCCGCCGGTTCGCCCCTCCCCGTCACCTACGCCGGCGGCGCCAACGCCCTTGCTGATCTCGATGCCGTGCAAACCGCCAGCGGAGGCCGCGTCCATTTAACTATCGGCAGCGCTCTGGACATCTTCGGCGGCAAACTCAAATACACCGACTGCGTCACCTTCAACCATCGGTAGGGCGTGCTCTCCGAGCGCACCACGGCGGTTTGGGGCAAACCGCCCTACCCGAAAAATGCCCACATTCCAAAGCCCAATCTTCGTCATTGGGCCTTGGAACTTAGGTGATTTCCCGTTATTTTCACGGCATGCGAACCACCATCCTACTCATTGCTACTATGCTCGCCACTTCGAATCTCCAAGCCCAGGCGAAGAAACCCAAGCGCAAACCCAATCCTATTTTCGCGCCGGTGAAGGATGACCCAAAGCTGCCGCGCGTGTTGTTGATTGGCGATTCGATTTCGATTGGATACACGCTGCCGACGCGGGAGTTTTTGAAGGGCAAAGCTAACCTGCATCGCATCCCGACCAACGGCGGCCCGACCACCAGAGGCATCGCGAGCATCGACGCGTGGCTCGGCGAAGGCAAATGGGACGTGATCCATTTCAACTGGGGCCTGCACGACCTCAAATATATGGGACCTCAAGGGCAGAATTTGTTTCCCAAAGATAAAGGCGGCAAACCGCAAGTGCCCCTCGCAGCGTATGAGAAAAATCTTGAAACGCTGGTCGCGCGTTTGAAAAAGACGGGCGCGAAATTGATTTGGCGCAACACCACGCCCGTGCCGACCGGCGCGAAGGGGCGTTACGTGGGCGACTCGGTGAAGTACAACACCGCCGCCGCGCGCGTGATGAAAAAGCACGGCATCCCCACGCACGACCTGTTTACGATGAGCAAATCGCGCATGAAAGAACTGATGCTGCCGGCCAACGTGCATTACACCAAAGAAGGTTCGCGCGTGCTCGGCAAAGACGTCGCGCGAGCGATTGCCGAGAAGTTGGCCGCGTCGAAAAAATAACGGTGGCCAAACTGTTTTTTTATTACTCGTCGATGAACGCGGGGAAATCCGCCACCCTGCTTCAATCGGCGCACAACTACCGCGAGCGCGGGATGCGCCCGTGGCTCTTCACGCCGCAGCTGGATACCCGTGCCACCGTCGGCCGCGTCACCTCGCGCATCGGGCTCGACGCCGAGGCGCACGCCTTTTCCCCCGCCGATGATTTACACGCCATCGTGCGCAATTTGGCCGAGCCGGTGAATTGCGTGCTCGTCGATGAAGCGCAGTTCCTTTCGCGCGCGCAGGTTTTTCAGCTTGGCGAAATTGCCGATGAACTGAGCGTGCCCGTGCTCGCCTACGGATTGCGCACCGATTTTCAGGGCAACCTGTTCGAGGGCAGTCAACACCTCCTCGCGTGGGCCGATAAGTTGGTGGAAATCAAAACCATCTGCCACTGTGGCCGCAAAGCCACGATGGTGTTACGCACCAACCCCGACGGAACCGTCCTGCGCGAAGGAACCCAAGTGGAAATCGGCGGCAACGAACGCTACGTCTCCGTTTGCCGCAAGCATTTCAAAGAAGGAATGGCAACGAGACAACCGGGCGATTTGCCTTTGTGAAATTTAATGCCCGCGATACTTCCCGTCCGGCAAACGCGAGGGCAGTTTGTATTTCGCATCCGTGATGAGCTTGAAAATGTGCGGGTCGCGCGTGCGGACGAGTTCCCGGCTGTGCAGTTTCCACTCGTGGGAAATTTCCTCACGCCGAGGCTGCGCTGACTGCGCGCCGAGTGCCGAGGTCACTGCCCAATAAAGATACTCCGCGCATTGGCAGCCATAATCACACGTGCGATCGTCGTACGTGAACCACGCGCCCTTCGGATACCGGCGGGGCACACGCCGGAAATGTCCGCCGCGCGCGCGGTCGAGGCACTTGGCCAACTCCGTGCCGGGCCGTTCGCCAAAAACTTTCGGGTAAGCATTTGCGTAACCCTCATGCGTAATGAGATGCAGCACCTCTTCCAACGTGGCATCAAAGCGCCCACCGCCGGGGAGCGTTTCCGTGGCGAACTGTCCTTGACCGGCGCGAAAGCCCGCGCGTTCAAACGCTTCACCGTCCAGCCGCTCCATCGCACGCTCATTCTCAACCACGGCCATAAACGCATTGCGCTTCAGCAGCTCGCCCACCACGGCGGGATTGTCCGGCTTGCCGTTTTCATCATTGTCCAAATATTCCGCCAGTACGATGGCGATGTGGCGGAGCTTGGCCGGTGGCGTTTTAGCCGTGCCGAATACGCGCACGCCAAAGACATTGATGTGTTGGTTGAAAACTTTTTGAAAGGGGGTGTACTTACCGCCAGGCACCGGAGTGATTTTAAAATCAGGAATGGCGGCGGTGACCGCAAGCGCACCACTCAAAAAGAGAATGGTGAATTTCATCAATTATTCGTCATTCGAAAATTTGCAAATCTTTCACATCCAATTTGTCAGATTCAAAAAAGAATTGTTCATCGCCAAACGCCGGTTCCAAATCATCGAGCCACGTGGCTTGGGGATCGAATTTCGCGAAGAAAACCTGATTCGCCCAGTCGGAATCGCGGCCTTGGATGAATTTGAGCACGAAGACGCGATCGCCGTGGATTCTGGCGAGGCCGTCCACCAACACTTTGCCCGGCGTGCAGCTCATGCTCGGGCCGCGTACGGTGCGGGCGAGGCCGCTCACTTGGCGATAGGCGCGTGTGAAAATATTGTGCGCACGGGCGAGGGGCACTTCGAAATAATTCTTCGGGCCCGTGTCGCGTTCCACAAACATATAATAGGGCACCGCGCCGAGTGAAACTTGTTTGCGCCACAGCGCGGCCCAAACATCCTGATGATCATTCACGTGTTTGATGAGCGGTGCTTGGCAGCGCACCACCGCGCCGGCATCACTCACCCGCCGCACGGCCGCCTCGGCCGCAGTGGTGGAGAGCTCCACGGGATGACTGCTGTGGGCCATGAGCGCAAAATGTTTGCCCGCAGCGCGGACTTCGCCGATAAGCCGCATAAAATCGTCGGCATCCTCGCCCTCGGTAAAACGATACGGCCAATAGGCGAGCGCTTTGGTGCCGATGCGGATGCTATTGAGATGCGGGATGGCGAGCAGCGGCTCGATGTATTTGCGAAGGAATTTTGTTTTCATCACCATCGGATCGCCGCCGGTGATGAGGACGCTGCTAAGTTCCGGGTTGTCGCTCACGTACTGCACGAGCTGGCCCGCTTCCTTGCTGGCAAATTTTCAATCACCATCGCCAATAAATTGCGCCCAGCGAAAGCAGTACGTGCAATAGGCGTGGCAGGTTTGGCCTTGGGTGGGGAAGAATAGGACGGTCTCGTTGTACTTGTGCTGCATGCCTTCGAGAAGCTCGCCACCGAAGTGGGGCTTGTTGAGTTCCATCTGCCCGGCGGGATGTGGATTGAGTGTGGCGCGGATTTCATCTGCCGCCAATCGCAGCTCGGCATCGCTCGCGCCGCGTGTCACAAGATCGCGCATACGTTGGAAATCGCCATCGGCCAACATCCCGCGCTGCGGAAAGGTGAGCTGGAAAATCGGATCGTGCGGAAGGTCATCGCGATCAATAAGCTCTTCGAGCACATAGTCGTTCACCTTGAATGGCAACACGGCGCTGACTGCCTGCATATCAGCTACTTGCTCGCGGCTCAGCCCCAGCATTTCACCAACACGTGGCAGATCATTTCGGGTGTTCACTCGGTATTTTGGCATAGATCCTTTTGTTGATTTCAAGGGGGGGGTGAGGAGTATGCCCTAGCAGAGCCTTTAATACAAGGACTACCCCCATTTAAGCGGAAAATTCTGCCATTGCCTGCCGAACGCAAGCGCGATAAAATTCGGCTATGAAGCTCTTTCTATCTTTGCCGACCCTCACCCTCGTGCTGATCGCTATCGGCTGCACGGAATTTCAGCAGAACCAACGCGACGGCGCCGCGCAGCAGTATGAAAACCTAAACTTTTTCATACAAGACACCCACTCACTGGCACAATTGCCGCAGGCAACCACCCAACCTTCTCCATGGGCAGCGCTCTTCAATGGCACCGACCTCACCGGTTGGAAGGAAACCGACTACGCCGGACGCGGCAATGTGAAAGCGGAAAACGGCGAACTGCATATCGAGAACGGCCTCGTCATCACGGGCGTCACCTTCACTAATGTCACCGTGCTACCCAAAACGAATTATGAAATCAGCTACCAAGCCAAGCGCGTGAACGGCAGCGATTTCTTTGGGCTGCTCACATTCCCCGTGGGAGACAAGCACGCCTCATTCGTCACCGGCGGTTGGGGCGGCGCGGTCACCGGCATCTCCAGTATCAACAGCATGGACGCCTCCGAGAATGACACCACGGTTTATCTAAAATACAATCAGGATCAGTGGTACACGTTTCGTCTGCGCGTCACGCCGGAAAACCTTAGCGTGTGGATGACGCCCAAGGAACATCCCATCCCCCTCAACGCAACCGTGGCCAGCATTGTAAAGGCGTACCAAACCGAAGCCGCCGCCACCGGCCAAACCCTCAGCGCCAAAGACGCCGAAGCCACTCTGCGCGCGCTCAATCCCAATCTCGATAAAAACATCCCGGCCCGCGACACGATTTATTTTCCCGGCGAAGCCCAAATCATCGACGAATCCATCCAGGATAAAGTTGTGGAAATGCGAGCGGGCGAAATCGAACTCTCCGCCCCCCTCGGCTTCGCCACGTTTCAAAGCTACGGCGTCATCCGCAACGCGCGCATTCGGCGATTGCCGGAAAAGAAGGCCGCTAAATAATCCGCTGCGCGTAGTGCACTTGCCGGGCAATTTCCTGAAAGCCGGCGGCGGGATAAAGCGTTTGGCCGATGGGATAGGTTTCCATCGTCTCGATGACAGCGTAAGCCAGTTTTTCGTTTCGGAAATATTCCAGCGCGTGTTCAATGAGGGCACGGCCAAGGCCGCGCCCGCGGGCGGCGGATTGATAGGGGCGCAACGTCCAGGTCATACGGTTTATTTCAGTTTACCGGAATTGCGCTGACGGATTATTTCCAAAGTCGAGGCCGCAGCTTTGGCCACTGCCGCGTCGGTATCCGATTTAGCTTTGGTGAGCGCGGAGGCACTGCGCGTGGTGCCAAATACGGATAACAACCGGCACACTTCCAGACGCACAATCGATTGTTCGCTTTGAAGCAAAGGCGCAATTGCCCGTTCGGCATCAGGATGACGCGCCCCGAGATGGGCAAGGGCATTGGCCGTGGCAGCCAATTCACGAGTAGTGTCCAAATGCGCCACCAACGGCGCAATGGCCCGGGCATCCCGCAATGAACCCAGCGCATCGATGGCCGCCCACCGCGCAGTGAGTTGCGAATCCTTCAACGCGGCAATCAGCGGCGGCACGCTGGCGGCATCGCCCCAGTTGGCCAACGCCCTCGCGGCATCGGCTCGTAGAAACGGATCCGGGTCACGCAATGCCGCTGCCAATCCCTTTGCCACTTTGGCGCGTTTGGCTGGATTGCTGTCTGGCTCGGCCGCTGCCAAACGCATCACCGCCAGCACACGCCGAAACGTCATACGCTGCGAAAGATTGTTCAAAATATCAGGCAGCTCGCCTTCATCAAGCGGCCGCCGCTCCACACGCATGGCCGGTGCGGCCGGGCGCAACGCCTTTTCACGTTCGGCGCCGGTAAGCAATTCGTAACGAATGTTGACCGGGACCGTGCGTTCAGTTTCCCCATTGTAATCGATGAGTATTCCTTCCCATAAATATTTAACCGGAATTCCAAAGGCGCTGAAGGTGGTGGTGCCCTTGCCCGTGAGCCGAACGCGGGGTTGCCCGGGCGTGTTCGGGGTTTCCAAAGTCAGCGACTGCGCAAGCGTCTGCGCTTCGCGTTGATATTTAATTTGCAGCGTCCCGATGAGCGGTGTTTTTTGGATGCGCACAAACCCTTCCTCGCCCGTCCGCACAAACCGTTGCTCGTGCATCAGCCGCACTTGCTCGGTGACGGTCCATTCGTTCGTACCCTTCGGCGCCAGCCGATGCACCACCAACAGCGAAGGATCCGTTAAATCAAAATCCCGCGCCGGCGCACCCGCGCGCACCAGCCGTTTGCCGCGCGTATCAAAAACCACATCCACCGGCGCACGGGGCACACGCCCTACACTGCCGCCATCAAAAAATTTCCAGCCCAACTGAAACACCCCAAACGGAGGGAAACGCCGCCCCTCATTCGAATGCCGCTGCAACATCAGAAAATTATGGCACCGCAACGTAAACCCGTGCGGATTCGCCGCGCGACAGAGATAAACCACCTCCCCCCGCAAACTCGGCAAATACTTCGCCTCCTGCGAATCCACCCGCACGCGGTAAACATACGCCCCATCTCGCGCCCAAGCGTGCTTGCCCGGAACCAGCGCAGCGGACGATGAGCCAACCGTCATCGCCCCCACTACCAATCCAAACACCCAAGCCAATCGCATCGCCCCATCAAGCCACCCCATCGGCAAAGCGCAAAGACGAAGTTATTAAAAGCCGCCCAAAAAATGACATCTCTGTAGCGACGGCCGATGGCCTCCGATGAACCAATTTTCAATTCCCAATTCCCAATTCCCAATCCCTAGCCCCCACCACCGTCCCCGAAAATAATTCAAATCCCCCCTTGACAAATTACGTATACGCATTATCTTGTATGTATGCGTATGATATGACGCCGTGCGCGCTGGTGTTTTAACCCTTAAATAGAAGCAATATTATGAAAAACAAACTCGTCCCATCAATGCTCGCCCTCTCTCTCGCCTCAACAATGCTCATCGGCTGCGCCGGCCCAATGAACAACACCGAACGCGGCGCTGCCACCGGCGGCGTGCTGGGCGGCATTATTGGCGGCGTCATCGGCCACAACAAAGGCGGCAAAACCGCCGAAGGAGCCGCCATCGGTGCCCTAGGCGGAGCCGTCCTCGGTGGCGCCATCGGCAATCGTCAGGACAAGGCTTCCGGCAATAAATAACGGCCACATTTTCTCTTCGATCTTCCATTCCGTCGACATATACGTCGACGGTTTTTTTTGAACTCACATAATTACGATCTTCAGGATATATTTGGGGGAGGATGCGTCCCGAGTATCTTACCCATCTTTTTTCGAGTCTTTCCTGATCTTGTCTTCAAAAAAGATGGGGTTGACGGATTGGGTTTGGTTTGTCGTGATTGGCGGATGCGAAATTTTCGATTTATTTTTATTTCTTGGTGGCTTGGCGTCTTGGCGGTTCAGGCTTTGGCGGGACAGAAGTTGCCGAATATTCTTTGGATTACTTCGGAGGATAATGGGCCGCATTTGGGTTGTTATGGAGATGACTATGCGAAGACGCCGGAGTTGGATGCCTTGGCGGGGAGGGGGATGATTTATTTGAATGCTTGGTCGACGGCGCCGGTGTGCGCGCCGGCGCGGACGACGCTCATCAGTGGGTTGTATCCGCCAAGCACGGGGGCGGAGCATATGCGCAGTTACACGAAGCTGCCGGCGGGTTTCAAGATGTACCCGCAGTATCTGCGCGAGGCGGGCTACTATTGCACGAACAACTCGAAGGAGGATTACAATCTCGCGAAGCCCGGGCAGGTTTGGGATGCCGGCGGCCGCAAGGCGCACTGGAAGAACCGCCCGAAGGACCAGCCGTTCTTTGCCATCTTCAACCACACCATCAGTCACGAGAGCCAGATTCGCAACAACATCAATCCCAAAGATCGCATCCATGATCCAAAGAAGGTGCGCATCCCCGCGTATCATCCCGACACGCCCGAGGTGCGCAAGGACTGGGCGCAGTACTACGACCGGCTCACGATGATGGACGCCCGTGCCGGCGCGAA
Organism: Limisphaerales bacterium; assembly: GCA_014382585.1. Taxonomy (NCBI): domain Bacteria; kingdom Pseudomonadati; phylum Verrucomicrobiota; class Verrucomicrobiia; order Limisphaerales; species Limisphaerales bacterium. The sequence goes on from JACNJL010000046.1 coordinate 36,009, forward strand.
CCTCAAGGAGATTGCCGACGCCGGTCTCGCCGAGGACACGATTGTCTTTTACTACGGCGACCACGGCTCCGGCATGCCGCGCAGCAAACGCTGGCCCTACAACAGTGGCCTCCACGTGCCGCTCATCGTGCACATCCCCGAGAAGTGGAAACACCTCGCGCCGAAAGATTACCGCGCCGGCGGCGAAACCGATCGCCTCGTCGGATTCATTGATTTCGCCCCCACGCTCCTCAGCCTCGCCAGCATCAAGCCACCCGCGCACCTGCAAGGCCACGCCTTCCTCGGCCAACACGCCGCCGCGCCGCAGCCCTTCATCTACGGCTTCCGCGGGCGCATGGACGAGCGCTACGACATGGTCCGCACCGTGCGCGACCAGCGCTACATTTACATCCGAAACTACATGCCGCACAAAATCTACGGCCAACACGTCGCATATATGTTCATCACCCCCACCACGCGCAAGTGGCACGACCTGTATCACGCCGACAAACTCAACGCCGCCCAGTCGCACTTTTGGAAAACCAAACCCGCCGAGGAACTCTACGACCTCCAAGCCGACCCCGACGAAGTGAACAACCTCGCCAGCTCCGAGAAACACGCCGCCACCCTCGAGCGCCTGCGCACCGCCCACGCCGAGCACACCCTCGCCATCCGCGACATCGGCTTTCTGCCCGAGGCACAAATTCATTCCCGCGCCGGCGACCGCGCCCCCTACACCATGGGCCACGACAACAAGGCCTACCCCATGGCCAGCATCTACCGCGCCGCCGACCTCGCCTCCCGTGGCGGCACCGTCGGCCAACTCATCCTGCTCCTTGATGCCAAGGACAGCGCCGTCCGTTATTGGGGCGCCATGGGCCTGCTCATGCGCGGCAAACCCGCCGTCGCCAAAGCCAGCGCCTACCTCCGCCAAGCCCTGAACGACCAAGCCCCCGCCGTAGCCGCCATCGCCGCCGAGGCCCTCGCCCGCCACGGCCAAGGCAAAGACGCCACCCTCGCCATGGAAAAACTCCTGCAACTGGCCAACGGCGAACAGCACTCCATCTACACCGCCATGCTCGCCCTCAACGCGCTGGACCACACCGACGCCAAGGCCAAGCCCTACACCGACGCCATTGCCAAGCTCCCCCGCCAAGCCAAAGTCGTCCCGCCGCGAATGGGAAATTACATCCGGCGGCTTTTGGAAAAAACCACAGCGGATTTGAAATAGCCTCACGCCGAGTCGCGGAGACCCGGAGGGGGGAATTCCTCACCGCGTCTCTGCGCCTCCGCCTGAGCTGAAGGCATACCCCGGCTGATATGGAGTGCGGTGGCAGAGCGGAGCGGCGACACCGCTTTCGTAAGATCCCAAGCGCCCCAAAGCGCCGTCGCCGCTCCGCTCTGCCGGCGCACTCCAAAATCCGTCCCGTGGCCCCTTGTCAAAAAGGCTGGATAAATATAGATTCGGCGGATGAAGCAACTGGCTTTTCTATTTATAGCAGCGATGGCGTTGGCGGGGTGTGGAACTACCAAGCCAACCCCTCCCAAGCCTTTCACCAACACCTTGGGCATGAAGTTTGTGCCGGTGCCGGGGACGGAAGTATCGTTTTGCATTTGGGAAACGCGAGTGAAGGATTACGCGGCGTATGCGGCGGCGAATGCGGGGGTGGATGGGAGTTGGAAGAAGCCCGTGTTTAAGCAGGCGGACACGTACCCGGTGGTGAATGTGAGCTGGAATGATGCAGTGGCGTTTTGTGAGTGGTTGACGAAGAAGGAATTGGCGGAAGGAAAGATCACCGCCAGCCAACGCTATCGATTGCCGACAGATGCGGAGTGGAGCACCGCCGTGGGTTTGGGGCGGGAGACGGGCAACTCGCCTAGGGAAAAACAAATGGGCATCAAGGGCGTGTACCCGTGGGGCAATGAGTGGCCACCGCCGAAGGGGGCGGGGAATTATTCTGGAGGATTGAACGTGGACAGCTATGACTACACCTCACCCGTGGGCAGCTTTGCCGCCAACACACACGGCCTACACGATATGGGAGGCAACGTGTGGGAATGGTGCGAAGACAGGTATGACCCTGCAGCAAACACATCCCGGGTGTTGCGCGGTGCGTCTTGGAGCGACGGCAGTCCCGCCTCCCTGTTGTCGTCCTACCGCTTCATCTTCCCCACGCCCGATTTTCGCGTCGCCGCCTTCGGCTTTCGGTGTGTGTTGGTGGGTGAGTGAGGCGGGTGGTTTGGCTTCTGTTACCTTAACGCCTTGACCCCTTGAACCTTAGTGCTTGAACCTCAATCCTTCAAGGCGAGCGCAGCGAGCCTTTGGGATTGCCCCCACGTCCTTCGGCGCAGCTCCCGCCAAACCACCGGGGCCGCGAAGCAAATGGAGGGACGAGCCTGCGAGTCCGCTTGCGCCAATGACAGCCACGGACTCGCAGGCTCGTCCCTCCAGTGCGAATGTGCCCCAAGGTAGGGCGGGGTGTCCGAGCGCGTCATGGCCGGCCCGGACTCGCGGGCTCGTCCCTCCAGTGCGAAAGTGGCCCAAGGTAGGGCGGGGTGTCCGAGCGTGCCAGTGACAGCCACGGACTCGCGGGCTCGTCCCTCCACAATTTCGGCTACCAAAAAATCCGGGACGGTGGGCCGGCCTAGGGTGCTTTTATTTTTATCCCGCGCGGCTTACGGGCCCTTGGGGATCTGGTCGGGCAATTGCTCGTTGGGGGCGCTGTCCCGGCGCGCTGAGTCGAGCCTGGGAAAACATCCGCTTACTCCTTGGCAGGAGCGGGCTTTGTCGTAAAGTGAAGGAGGAACCGGTTGCCCCGGCATCCACGGAGGATTCCGACAGCTACGTTGAGCCGGCTTGGGCGGCTTGGGCCCATTCCTCACGAAATATGCGCGCCCTGAGTCTCGACGTAGACGGCGTACAATGACTGGCTGCCGGTCATGAAGAGGCGGTTGCGCTTGGTGCCGCCGAAGCAGACGTTGCTGCAGATTTCGGGGAGTAGGATTTGGCCGATGCGTTTACCTTCCTTGGGCTCGAAGATGTGCACGCCGTCGTAGCCGTCCCCCACCCAGCCGGCGCTGGCCCAGATGTTGCCGTCGGTGTCGCAGCGAATGCCGTCGGCCATGCCGGCCTTGGTGATCTTCGTCACCTTGCCGTCCTTGCCGGTCTCTTCCATCTCGAGCTTCATGCTGGCAAACTCCCGGCCGTTCTTCAGGCTCACGCCGTCGACGATGTCCCACACCTTGATGTTCTTGGGTGCGGCGGGGTAGTGCGAGGAACCGGTGTCGGCGACGTACAGTTTCTTGTAATCCGGGCTGAAGCAAAGTCCGTTGGGCTTGAAAATATCCTCGGTGAGCTTGGTGACTTTTTTGGTCCTGGCGTCGATACGATAAACCGCCTCTTTTTGTATCGGCTGCACGCTGCCAGTGTTGGCGCGGTGGCCCTCGTAGTTCATGAGGCTGCCGTAGCCGGGGTCGGTGAACCAAATGGCGCCGTCTTCCGGATGCACCACGGCATCGTTCGGCGCGTTGAATTGCTTGCCGCCGAACTGGTCGGCGAGCACCGTGATTTTGCCGTTGTACTCGTAGCGCACCACGCGGCGGTTGCCGTGTTCGCAGGAAATTTGCCGGCCGGTGAAGTCAAATGTGTTGCCGTTGCTATTGCCGCTGGGGTGGCGGAAGATGCTCACGTGCCCGTCCTCTTCCAGCCAGCGCAACTGGTGGTTGTTGGGGATGTCGCTCCAGAGCAGATATTTGCCCACGCCATTCCATGCCGGTCCCTCGGCCCAGAGCATCTTGGGGCTGGTGTACAGTCGCAGGATGGGCGAGTTGCCGATCTTGTACTTGGCAAACCGCTTGTCGAGCACGACCACGTCGGGCTCGGGATAGCGGGTGGGGTTCTTGCCGGTTCAGTCGCGTGGAGTGCCCTTCTTGGCAATGGCAGCACATCCCAAACCCCCCAGCGTTGCCGTGGCTAGAAATGCGCGGCGATTGAATCCATTTGATTTTGTCGGGACCTTCGGAGTGTGTTTTGTGTTCATGATAA